>NZ_LGEB01000111.1:0-1188 GCF_001279555.1 Micromonospora sp. NRRL B-16802
CTGGCGCAACCAACACGCCCAACCCAAAACCGGATACGCGATCAACTCCAAGATCCGCCATCCCGATTACCCGTTCAAGGCCGCATGACGAGGCACTAGTCATCAGATGCGACGACTACGTGAAGGCTTCGATCATTCCGATCAATCACGACGAACTCGTGGAAACCCAGGCTGCCGGTCACGTAGCCGTAGTCGTGCTCGTCTTCGGCTTCTGGATTGCGCAGCTTGTAGAGATCACCTGATCGCAAGACCGCGTACACGTGCTGCAGGCGTCGGTGGACTGCGTCAGGTTGGCGGTAGTTCGGGTCAGTCCATTCCTGTTCGTCAGCCCAGCTCTGGAGGAGCGATTCGGCATCCGCCGCTGTCCACGGCTCAAACAGCTCCGCGTGAACGCTACTGCGCCACCAGCGCCCGTGAATCGCAGGTTCGGTGATCACTGCCTCGGCATCGAAGGGTGAGGCGTAGTCGTGCGCGTACCCAGCGCTAGTGATGAGCGATGCAAGTAGTGAGCGATCATCCCGTGCAGTTTCGATGGCGAAGTGCGTCAGCTGGATCCACATGAAGGTGCCTTTGCCCATGTGGGCGATGTCGGAGCCGACGAGGCGCAACGTCATGAGTTGACCGTAGTGCGACCCGTGTCGATCTGCCGCCATCCGCGTGTCGTACCGGCAGTTCCGTCACTTGGCCGCTGACTTCCAAACCCGATCAAACTCGACTCCGGCGATTTCGAGGCGGCTCCAGTCCTCGTCCAAGTTGTAGAGGCTCGCTTGGCCAAGACCTCCGTAACGGTCTTCCTCGTGGCCGGCCCCGTAGCGCAGGATCGGGCCGGCGTCGTAAACCTCAACCTGCCGAATGGGCCAACCGTCGTCACCAACCTCGAAGTACCAGACAGAGTGCCCCCACTCGTCGAACTCATCCCCTCGGGTCTCATCCCAGCGACGGCGAAAGAAGCGGCTCGACACAGCAAGAGGCTACCGCTGCGCGCCGTCCTCATCTGCCGCTGGGACGCTAGCCTGCGTCCGCTCGCCGTTCGCCAGCCCAGTAATCGGCGAGTGCTGGTCGTATCGTGTCTGGATGTCGTCAAGGGTGCTTAGAACTCCTAACTCTTTGAACGCTGCAGCCGGCGCCAGCAGACGATGGCGCAGGCGAGGGTGAGGAACGCTTCGTGGATGTCGTCACGGATCTCCC
>NZ_LGEB01000112.1:0-2006 GCF_001279555.1 Micromonospora sp. NRRL B-16802
CCGCCACAACGTCATCGTCCCGTCACCGTCATCACGCATCAACGCCGGCGCCGCACTACCCACCGGACCGCAGTTGTAGCTCGTCCTGTTGACGCTGTACGAGTAGTTGTCGTGGGTGATGCCCGAGGGCACGCCGTTGAAGTACGACTCCACCTTGGCGCCGTCCCGGGTCTGTTCGAAGTGCAGGTGCGGGCCGCTGGAGCTGCCGGTGCTGCCGACCTTGCCCAACTGCTGCCCGATCCTCACCTGCTGGCCGACACGGACCATCGGTGATTGCAGCATGTGCAGGTACAGGCTCTCCCACCCGTTGCCGTGGTCGATCCGCACGTAGTAGCCGCCGCCGGTCCCCATCGGACCGGAGGGGTTGGACGGAGTGCGGCCGCCGAGCGTCCCGTCGATGCCCGCTCGCACCACAGTGCCGCCGAAGGATGCCAGAATCGGACGCCCCCATGCGCTACCCGAGGTGGGAATCATGTCGATGTCGTAGTCGTCATGCCCGGCATAGGTTGACAGTCGCCACGTCTCGCCACACGGGGCGGGCAGCTGGAACATCGGTCGCGGACCGGCGGCTCGCGCCGTCCCGGTTCCGGACAGTTCGGCCATGAGTGTGGTCCCGGAAAGTGCCACTGCCGAGCACAGCATGACGAGCGCGAGTCGGCGGACAGCGCCTGCGGGGAACCGCCACAGCCGCCGTCCAGCACCGCTCATCCGTCTCTCTCCCATGTGCAACCTTTTCCTCTCGTCTTCTGGCCGGCGACGTCCCGGTCGCCACGTGACCGGCGGCCCCGCATGCCACTCGGCACACAAGCTCGCAGTGCGAGCTGCAGATTTTCGCCAGCGGCGCTGTAGGACGATTCAAGAAATCCCCAGACTCGGGTCGGAACGTGCGCGGGTGGGTCCGCGGCCGGTCACGGCCCACTCTCCGCACACGGCGCAGGGGGCGACCGTTCGGCCGCCCCCTGCGTATCGAGCCCTGACTCAGGGCCGCGTACCAACCTCCTCGTCGGCGTTACCAGCGGCCGAGGATCATGCGGCTATCGACCGGTCCGAGTGAGTACTGACCCGAGGTGTACCACTCCCCATGGGTCCAAGCGTTCTTCCACACGTAAGCGTTCTTCCACACGTGGTACGTGAAATCACCAGCCGCGTTCTGATACGCCGCCACGATGTCGTCCTTACCATCACCGTTCACGTCACCAGCCGCGACCCGATCCTCCACCTGCGACATCGTCCAACCACCGGACTCATAATCACTGGCACGCTCAAACGACGAACCCGACGACACCCACCGCCAAATCGTCATCGTCCGATCACCGTCATCACGCATCATCGCCGGCTCAGCCTTACCATCACCATTAAAGTCACCCACCACCAACCGGCCACCCACCGGATCCAGATTGAACGGACCCGACGAATACCACCGCTCGTGCGACAGGCCACCCTTCCACACCCGGTAACTGAACGAACCATCCGACTCCTGATACGTCGCGACGATATCGTCCTTACCATCACCGTTCACATCACCGGCCGCCACCCGATCACCGACCCGCGACATCGTCCAACCACCGGACTCATAATCACTAGCACGCTCAAACGACGAACCCGACGACAACCACCGCCAAATCGTCATCGTCCCATCACCGTCATCACGCATCAACGCCGGCTCAGCCTTACCATCACCATTCCAGTCACCCACCACCAACCGGCCACCCACCGGATCCAAATTAAACGGACCCGACGAATACCACCGCTCGTGCGACACACCCCCCTTCCACACCCGGAAACTGAACGAACCATCCGACTCCTGATACGTCGCCACCACATCATCGCGACCATCACCATCGACATCACCGGCCGCCACCCGATCACCGACCCGCGACATCGTCCAACCACCAGACTCGAACAGATCCCCCTCCAACGAGAACGACGAACCCGACGACGACCACCGCCACAACGTCATCGTCCCGTCACCGTCATCACGCATCAACGCCGGCGCCGCACTACCC
>NZ_LGEB01000113.1:0-1065 GCF_001279555.1 Micromonospora sp. NRRL B-16802
TACCGTCAGGCTGGAGCCGCGTCGCGCCACTCGCCGAGAGGCGACCTGCACACCGACACCGGTGCCGCCCCCGACCCACCCGGTCGGGGGCGGCACTGTTTCTGCGTCCGACGGCTGGAGCCTGCGCCCGCCGACTGGGACCTCGGTTCGCGAAGGCCGCTCGTCTGACCTATGTTCGTGGGGTCGCTCGCGTGGGAGGGGGTGTCGGGGATGGGTCTGCGGACGTTCATCGAGGGTTGGCCGGTTTATCGGCAGCTCACCGGCACGGACCCGCTCGGCCGGGGCGTCGCGGCGCAGTCCACCCGTACGGCAGAGTTGACCGCCCGCACCGAGACCGCCGACAGTGTCGCCCGGTCCGTGTGTCCGTACTGCGCTGTGGGTTGTGGTCAGCGGGTGTTCGTCAAAGACGGGCGGGTCAGCCAGATCGAGGGTGATCCGGACAGCCCGATCTCGCGGGGTCGGCTCTGCCCGAAGGGCTCGGCCAGCAAGAGCCTCGTGACGAGCCCGCTGCGGCAGACGAAGGTCCGCTATCGCCGCCCGTACTCGACGCAGTGGGAAGACCTGGAGCTCGACACCGCGCTCGACATGATCGCCGACCGGGTGCTCGCCGCACGCGAGCAGACCTGGGAGGACGTCGACACGCAGGGCCGCCCGCTCAACCGCACGCTGGGTTTCTCCAGCCTCGGTGGGGCGACGTTGGACAACGAGGAGAACTACCTCATCAAGAAGTTGTTCACCGCGGCGGGCGCGTTGCAGATCGAGAACCAGGCGCGTATTTGACACTCCGCCACCGTCCCCGGTCTGGGGGCCAGCTTCGGTCGTGGCGGTGCGACGGACTTTCAGCAGGACATCGCCAACGCTGACGTCATCGTCATTCAGGGCTCCAACATGGCCGAGGCACACCCTGTGGGTTTCCAGTGGGTGATGGAGGCCAAGCGTCGTGGCGCCAAGGTGTTCCACGTCGACCCGCGGTTCACGCGGACCAGTGCGGTGGCGGACAGCTACCTGCCGATCCGGGCGGGTACGGACATCGCGTTGCTGGGTGGGGTGGTGCGCTACATCCTG
>NZ_LGEB01000114.1:0-963 GCF_001279555.1 Micromonospora sp. NRRL B-16802
GTGCGGGATGTTTTTGCTTACCGGACGGTGCGCGGGCTGGCTGCCAGTTTGGGTGAGGGCGTTGACGAGTGGGAGCCGGTGGCGCCCTTCGCGCTGCTGACCGACACCGACCGCGCCGCTCTGCCGGCGGGCCTGACCGACGCCTACCCGGCGACCCAGGCCCAGGTGGGAATGGCTGTCGAGATCGCCAAGGACGACGCCGCCAGGCCGTACCACATCGTCCACACGATGCGTGTCGACGACGGGCTGCCCTTCGACGTCGAGCCGCTGCGGGCCACCCTCGCCGAGCTGGTCGCCCGGCACGACACGTTGCGCACCTCGGTCGACCTCGCCGGCTACTCGGTGCCCATGCAGCTCGTGCACGCCGAGGCGCAGGTGCCGATCGCTGTGCATCCCGACGCGAGCGGTCATCCGGCGTACGTCACCGCCGAGCGCGGGCGGCCGTTCGACCTGGCGCCGCCGCCGCCACTGCTGCGGGTGGCCGTGCACCGCGAGGACGACAGGGCCTGGTGGCTCACCGTCTCCGTCAGTCACCTCATCACCGGCGGCTGGGACCTCAACCTCCTGCTGGCCGACCTGCGCGACGGGTACCACCGGAGGCGGCGCGGCGAGCAGCCGACGCCCGTCGAGCCGGTGGCCGTCCGGTACGCCGACTTCGTGGCCGCCGAGCTGTCGGCGCTCGACTCCGAGGCGGACGCCGACTACTGGCGGGACGTGGTGACAGGTAGGCCGAAGTTCACACTGCCGGACACCCTGGCGACCGAGCCCGGCCCGCGGCAGGTGTCCCGCACCGAGCTGGACATCGCCGACCTGGACCCTGCGTTGCGCAAGCTCGCCAGCAGCCTCGGCGTACCCGTCAAGGCCGTTCTGCACGCGGCTCATTTGAAGGTGATGAGTCAGTTGTCGGGGGAGCGGCGTTTTTACACGGGGTTGGTGTGTGATGCGCGGCCGGAGGTGCGGGGT
>NZ_LGEB01000115.1:0-961 GCF_001279555.1 Micromonospora sp. NRRL B-16802
TAGTGCCTCGTCATGCGGCCTTGAACGGGTAATCGGGATGGCGGATCTTGGAGTTGATCGCGTATCCGGTTTTGGGTTGGGCGTGTTGGTTGCGCCAGCGGATGTAGGCGCCGATGGCGGTGTCTTGCTCGGCGTGGGTGCGGTGGTCGGTGCCGTTGAGGGCGAAGTAGCGTACGGCGGCGAATTCGGCCTCGATCCAGTTCAGCCAGGAGGCGTAGGTCGGTAGGAACACCAGGTCGATCTGGTTGGCGGTGCACCAGGCGCGGACCTCGGGGTGCTTGTGTGGGGAGAAGTTGTCCAGGATCAGGTAGAGCCGGTCATCGGGCCACCGGGCGCGCAGTGTCTTGAGGAAGCTGAGGAACTCCCGCCATCGTTTCCGGTCGCGGATGCGGTAGTGCAGCTTGCCGGTGGTCAGGTCCAGGGCGGCGATCATGTGTCGTACGCCCTGGTCGCGGGTGTAGGTGGCCCGCAGTCGCACCGGGTGTGCGACGGGCCGCCAGGCCCGTCCGGGTCGGGGTTGCAGGTTCAGCGGCCCGAACTCGTCGACGGACAACACCCGACCATCTGCTGGTGGGTGGTCGTAGAGGTCCAGGATCCGGCGCATCTTCGTGGTGAAGTCGGGGTCGGTGCTGGCCTTCCACGTCTTGGTGGCCTGCCACGTCACGCCGCGTTCGTGCAGGATCCGGCGGACGGTCTCGACGCTGATGGTCGTGACGTGGCCGGCGGCGATGAGGTAGTCGCGCAGCTTGGTCAGGGACCAGCAGGAGAAGGGTCGGCCGAGGAAACGGGGGTCGCACCGGGCGATGACGCAGATCCAGTCGCGGGTCTGCTCATCGATCCGTCTCGGTGCGCCCCCGCTCCATTTTGGGTCCAGGGCGTCGAACCCCCGATCGTTGAACGCGTGGATCACGTCGCGGACGTAGTCCTCGCTGGCCTTGAGCAGATGAGCGATGTCCGGGGC
>NZ_LGEB01000116.1:0-942 GCF_001279555.1 Micromonospora sp. NRRL B-16802
CCCAGCAGGAAATAGCCCTTGATCTTCCCGTCGATCATGTTCAACACCTGCTGGTACGTGCCGTGATCGCCGGTCATCCGCGGCAGGTAGCCGTAGCAGTAGTCGTTCTCGGCGGTGGCCGCGTCCCCCCAGTACGCCTTGAGCAGGTTCACCCCGTAGGCGCGGGCGTTGTCCCAGAAGCCCTTCTGCCCCGGGTGGCGGATGCTGTTCACCCACTCGTCGAAGGTCGGGTGATCGGCGTGGTGCGGCATCGGAAGGTAGCCCGGCAGCAGGTTGAACAACGTCGGAATGTCGGTGGAGCCCTGGATGCTGGCGTGACCGCGCAGCGCCATCACCCCACCACCCGGGCGACCCATGTTGCCCAGCAACAGCTGGATGATCGCGCCGGTCCGGATGTACTGCACACCGACGCTGTGCTGCGTCCACCCGACCGAGTAGACGAGCATGCTCGTCCGCTCCCGGCCCGAGTTCGCCGTCCACGCCTGGGCGAGTTCGAGGAATCTCTCCTGCGGGATGCCGCAGACCCGCTCCACCATCTCCGGCGTGTAGCGCGCGTAGTGCCGTTTCAGGATCTGGTACACGCAGCGCGGATGCTGCAACGTCTCGTCGCGCTGGGTCTGCCCGCCCACCTGGGCGCCGTGCGACTCGTGTTCCAACCCCGCCGCGGTCTCCCGCTGCCTCTCGGTGTCATGGGTGGAGCCGTTGTCCTCGTTCCCCTCGTACTGCCAGCTGGTCTGGTCGTAGCTGGCGGTCTCCTCGTTGAAGCCGGAGAAGAGGCCGTGCAGGTCCTCGGTGTCGCGGTACTCCTCGGTCACGATCGTCGCGGCGTTGGTGTAGGCGACGACGTACTCCCGGAAGTCCAGCTCGTTCTCCAGGATGTAGCGCACCACCCCACCCAGCAACGCGATGTCCGTACCCGCCCGGATCGGCAGGTAGCTGTCC
>NZ_LGEB01000117.1:0-942 GCF_001279555.1 Micromonospora sp. NRRL B-16802
CCCAGCAGGAAATAGCCCTTGATCTTCCCGTCGATCATGTTCAACACCTGCTGGTACGTGCCGTGATCGCCGGTCATCCGCGGCAGGTAGCCGTAGCAGAAGTCGTTGTCCGGTGTCGCGGCCTCACCCCAGTACGCCTTGAGCAGGCTGGCGGCGAACGACTCGGCGTTGCCCCAGAAGCCCTTCTGGCCCGGGTGGCGGATGCTGTCGACCCACTCGTCGAAGGTCGGGTGATCGGCGTGGTGCGGCATCGGAAGGTAGCCCGGCAGCAGGTTGAACAACGTCGGAATGTCGGTGGACCCCTGGATGCTGGCGTGACCGCGCAGCGCCATGATCCCGCCACCCGGGCGACCCATGTTGCCCAACAGCAACTGGATGATCGCGCCGGTCCGGATGTACTGCACACCAACGCTGTGCTGCGTCCAGCCCACCGAGTAGATCAGCATGCCGGTGCGGTCGCGGCCGGAGTTGCGCGTCCACGCCTGGGCGAGTTCGAGGAACTTCTCCTGCGGGATGCCGCAGACCCGCTCCACCATCTCCGGCGTGTAGCGGGAGAAGTGTCGCTTCAGGATCTGGTACACGCAGCGCGGATGCTGCAACGTCTCGTCGCGCTGGGTCTGCCCGCCCACCTGGGCGCCGTGCGACTCGTGCTCCATCCCCGCTGCGGAGTCGCGCTCCTTGGCCGTGTGCCCGCTGCCCGAGGAGTCCTCGTGGCCCGCGTACTGCCAGCTGTCCTGGACGTAGCTTCCGGTCTCCGGGTCGAAGCCGGAGAAGAACCCGTCGCCGTCCTCGGTGTCGCTGAACCGCTCGCTGATGATCGTCGCCGCGTTGGTGTACGACAGCACGTACTCCCGGAAGTCCAGCTCGTTCTCCAGGATGTAGCGCACCACCCCACCCAGCAACGCGATGTCCGTACCCGCCCGGATCGGCAGGTAGCTGTCC
>NZ_LGEB01000118.1:0-916 GCF_001279555.1 Micromonospora sp. NRRL B-16802
CCCTTTCGTCAGCTCAGCCCAGGAAGGTGCGCAGGGCGGCGTTTACCTCGTCGGCGTGGGTCCAGAGCAGACCGTGTGGGGCGCCTTCGATTTCGACGTACTCGGCGTCGGGCAGGCCCTGGCGAAAGCGCCGGGCGGTGGCGTCGATGGGGAGGATGTTGTCGGCGGTGCCGTGCAGGATCAGGGCCGGTTTGCCGCTGGCGCGGACCGCCTCGACGTCTTCGCGGAAGTCCTCGATCCAGGCGGACACGACGGCGTAGGCCGCCATGGGCGCGCTGGAGACGGCGACGTTCCAACTGCCGGTGACCGCCTCCTGGCTGATCCGGCTGCCGAGGTTCTCGTTGAGGTTGTAGAAGTCCGAGAAGAACTGCGTGTACCAGGCGTAGCGGTCGGCCTTCGCCGCGGCCTCGATCCCGTCGAACACCTTCTGCGGCAGGCCGTCGGGGTTGTCGTCCTGCTCGACCAGGAACGGTTCGAGTGAGGCGAGGAACGCCAGCTTCGCCACCCGCTGATGGCCGTACCGCGAGACATAGCGGGCCAGCTCGCCGGTGCCCATCGAGAACCCGACCAGGACCACGTCGCGCAGGTCCAGCGTCTCCAACACCATGTTCAGATCAGCGGCGAACGTGTCGTAGTCGTAGCCGGAACCAACCTTCGACGAGCGCCCGAAGCCACGACGGTCGTAGGTGATCACCCGGTATCCGGCAGCAAGCAGTTCACGCGTCTGAAGCTCCCAGCTGTGGCCGTTCAGCGGATACCCGTGGATGAGGACAACCGGCTGACCGGCACCCTGATCCTCGTAGTACAGCTCGATCGGGGTGCTGTTCTCGGTCCCGACGGCGATGAATCCCATGATCGTTTCCCTCCTGTTGTCGCATACCGGGTGGTGGTGTCCGCGTTGGACGTCGTTGTCGTG
>NZ_LGEB01000119.1:0-902 GCF_001279555.1 Micromonospora sp. NRRL B-16802
CTAAGAACTCCTAACTAAATGATGTTGGGCGTGTCCTCGGGACGTGAGGATCGTTCTGTCTGAACGTGAGGAGGGGTGAGCAGCCGCCGTGGATCGTCTCGGACGAACTCTGGGCCGAGATCGAACCGCTGCTGCCACCCCGACCACCACGCCGGCACCGGTTTCCCGGCCGTAAGCCCCTGGACGACCGCAAGGTGTTGTGCGGAATCCTGTTCGTGCTTCACACCGCGATCCCGTGGGAGTACCTGCCCCAGGAACTGGGCTTCGGCTCTGGGATGACCTGTTGGCGCAGGTTGCGAGACTGGAACGACGCCGGTGTGTGGCAGCAGTTGCACGAGGTGTTGCTCGGCAAACTGCGGGCCGCCGGGCAGTTGGACATGTCGCGGGCGGTGATCGACGGCTCTCACGTTCGGGCGCTCAAGGGTGGCCCAAAACCGGTCCGAGCCCGGTCGACCGCCGCAAGCCAGGCTCGAAACACCACGTCATCACCGACGCGGGCGGCATCCCCCTCGCCGCGTCCCTGACCAGCGGAAACCGTCACGACGTCACCCAACTGCTGCCCCTGGTCGACAAGGTCCCCCGGATCAAGGGCATCCGAGGCAGGCCACGGCAACGGCCCGACCGAATCTACGCAGATCGCGGCTACGACTTCGACAAGTACCGCCATGAGCTACGCACGCGTGGCATCACACCCGTCATCGCCCGACGCGGCGTCGGTCACGGCTCTGGGCTCGGCACTCGACGCTGGGTCGTGGAGCAGACCATCGCTCTGCTGCACTGGTTCCGCCGCCTCCGGATCCGTTGGGAGATCCGTGACGACATCCACGAAGCGTTCCTCACCCTCGCCTGCGCCATCGTCTGCTGGCGCCGGCTGCAGCGTTCAAAGAGTTAGGAGTTCTAAG
>NZ_LGEB01000120.1:0-898 GCF_001279555.1 Micromonospora sp. NRRL B-16802
CGGTGCGGTGCAGTTGGACGGCGCCGGAGGTCAGATCGCGCGGGGCGATCCGGTCGACGTCGAACTCGGTGCTGCCGGGGCTGTGGTCGTAGACGACCGTCCCGGTGGCGGTTTCGAAGACGACCAGGCGGGCCCGGTCGGTGGGGATGCCCACGCAGTCGGTGCGGCCCGACGAACAGGCGTCCCAGCCGTAGATCACCCAGGTGTAGCCGGACCGGCCGTTGAGGGTTCCCGTACCGCGGGAGGCGACCTTGCCGTCCTTGGTGAGCACGAGCCATTCCATGGAGCTGGGTTCGAGCCGGAAGCTCGTCCCGTCCGTCCACGCCTTGCCCTGGCCGACCGGGGTGGTGGCACTGCTGCTCTGGTACTGGGCGGTGTTGTGCAGCCATGTCTGGCCGGCCGCGTTCGGCTCGCTGACCAGGGCGCCGGCCGGGGTGGCGGTGGAGCCGTCGATGTTGGCGGTGCCGGCGTCGGGGTCGTAGACCACGATCATGCTGCCGGACGTGTCGGCGGCGGCGTCGTCGTCGCGGACGGTGACGTCGATGGTGTACATGCCGGCGTCGGTGAAGGTGTGCGTGGCCTGGCAGACGTTGTTGGTGGCAGTCACTGATTCTGTACGGCCGTCATCCCAGACAACGGTGCAGGTGTGGGTGTCGTTGGTGCCGGGATCGTTGAACGGGACCTTCAGCTCGAACGCCGTACGGGCCCGGTGTACTGGCCACTGGGTGGGGGCGACGGCCGCGGCGGCCGCGCGCAGCGGGCTCGGCGCGGGGGTCTCCCGCAGCGACGGAGCGACGTTGCTCAGCGTGACCGTCGCGCTGTCGCTGACCGCTCCGTTGACGCCGTCGTCGGCGGTGAGCGTGACGGTGAAGGTGCCGTCGTCGGTGCAGCTGATCGT
>NZ_LGEB01000121.1:0-234512 GCF_001279555.1 Micromonospora sp. NRRL B-16802
ACGATCACCACCGGAATAGCTGAACCGACCCTGCTGCGGCTCGGTGGCATCCCACTTCATCTCATTCTCAGCCACCACACTGTTGAACTCGCGGTTCAGGATCCCGACGTACTGGCTGTCGGAGAGCTTGCCCGTCGCGACGGCCGCACCGAAGTAGCGGCCCTTCTCGGCGGCGGCCTGTTTGAGGGTTGTCCCGGCGCTGGCGGTGGGGGCCATGGCCACCGCCATGCCCGCGGTCAGGGCGACGGCGAGTGTCGCCGTCGACAGCAGAGTTCTCAGGGGTTTCATGTCGTTCCTTCTCACTCTCGGAACCGGTGGTGGTCTGCCAGAGCCGGGCGCGGCGGAACCGGCGCCGAGACGGAGCCCGGATCGTGACGTGACGTCCACATGCCCTGGGGGACGCCGTGCTCGAAGGTGCCAGCGGGCTCGCCCGGTGAGCCACAGCTGCGCCATCCTCGACATCGAGAGTGAGCGATAACATGTTGTTCGTCAAGACGTAATGAATCGCCCCTTGCCTATGCCTTGAAGCTGCGCTCCATCCGAAGCCCCACCATCAACGCCACGGCACCGAACCGTCACTGTTACCGCTCACACACAGAGTGCGAGCGCGGCGGCAGCAGCCGGCTCAGCGCCGCCGCCACCGCCCCGGTCACCACTCCGACGAGCACGCCGGTGACCAGGCTGGAGAACACCGCCGCCACGCGCAGGATCCCTTCCTGCGCCCGGGGATCGACCTCCCCGAGGCTCGGCGCGACTCCGTCGAACGCCTGGTTCCACAGCACCTGGTGGCCGACGGCGAGAAGGACACCGTAGATCCCCCCGATGACCACAACGGTCAGGAACGGACGCGGCGGACGCCGCCACAACACGGCGGCCACCCAACAGATCGACGGTACGACCGCCAGCAGCACTGTGGCGACGCTTCCTTCCTCCACGACGTGCAGGTCGTGCAGGACCACCCGCGGCGCGGCCAGCGCGGCGAGCGCCACCAGAGCAGGCCAGGAAAAGCCGAGGGTACGACGTCCGAGGCTCATCGCTCGACCCGCGCCGGTGCGGTGTCCCTGGTGAAGCGCAGCAGCGCGGTGAACGCCAGCGCGGCAGTCACCGCACCGCCGGCGACGCGCACCCAGTGCCCGGCGACGAACTCCTCGGCGACCTGGCGCAGGTACTCCGGCGAGTGCGTGCCGACCGGGTCGACGAACATGATCTCGTTGCGCGGCCAGAAGAACACCACCGAGAACAGGAACTCGCAGACGATGAAGACCGCTGCCGCAGCGGCGACATACCAGCGCAGCCGGCGGTTGCGCCAGGTGAGGACGGTCGCGGCGAGGCTGGTCAGCACCACCGAGGCGCCCAGCGGCGGGAAGTAGTCACTCGGACCGCCCGCGACCAGGAACTCACGGGCCCGGTCCAGCGACGCGGGTGCGTCGCCGAAGACGTTCGGGTAGAGCATCACGGTCTCGGCGGCGACCCCACCAAAGGACATCATCGCCGTCCAGACGAGCACGATCAGGACGATCCACGTCAGCTTGATACGGGACACAGCAGCACTTCTCCTTGGTTTCCGCCCTCTGCGGGCACGGTCTGTGATGTCGCTGTCGACGCTAGGTCGCCACATGGGGGTCGTCTGCCGCGCAGACGCGCGAGCTGGTGTCGCTTCTCGACGTACGTGCCGGGGCGCGGGATGATGCCTGCGGACGGCAGCGGCCCGGGCCAGCGCCGACCTAGGCTCACAGACGTGCAGGCCACACCACCCACCCGTACCGAATGGCTGCTGGCCGTGGCCATCCTCGGCCTGATCACGGCGGCGGTCGTGACAGATGACGCGTCGGCCGCCCACGCGGTGATCGCCTGCGGTTTCGGGGTCGGGTTGGCCGCACTGCTGCTGGTGGCCCGGCGTTGGCCGGTTCCCGCGCTGCTGGCGACGGCCGCCGGCATCCTCGGCTACTACGCACTGGACCTGCCGCCGGTAGGCGTGGCCGCCCCGGCCGCCGCCATCCTCTACGTGGTCGCGGAACGCGGCCGGGTGGTCCCGGCGGCCGTCGTCGGCGGAAGCCTGCTTGCCGTTTCGGTGGCCGCCCGGCTGGTCGAGGGCGACGACACCTCCGTCGTGATCGGTGCCGGCCTGGGCTCGGAGGCGGCGCTGATGCTCGCCGTCATCGCGCTCGGCGACGCCGTTCGCAACCGGCGTTCGCTGCGCGCGGCGCTGGCCCGGCAGGCGGCAGCGGCGGCCGAGGAGCGCCGACGGGAGGCCGCCCGGGAGGTCGAGGCGGAGCGGATCCGGATCGCCCGGGAGGTGCACGACACCCTCGGACACACGATGTCGGTGATCACCCTCCAGTCCGCGGTGGCGCGGGAGGCGCTCACCGACGCCGAGCCCGAGCAGGTCGACACGGCCCTGGCCGCGATCCAGTCGGTGAGCGGCAGCGCCATGGCCGAACTACGTGCGACGCTGGGTACGCTGCGTCGCGAGCCTGGACCACGCGCACCGGCCCCCGGCTTCGCCCAGCTGGGCACGCTCGTCGACGGCGTCCGCCGCGGCGGGCTCCCGGTCGAGTTGCGCGTCGACGGCCCGGTCGACGCGTTGCCCACGGTTGTGGGCAGCACTGTCTACCGGATCGTGCAGGAGGCGCTGACAAACGTGGTGCGACACGCGCAGGCCACCCGCGTCACTGTGACGATCCGGGCGACGCCCGCCCGACTGTCCGTGGAGATCATCGACGACGGCCGCGGATCCGCCACCGGCGCGGCAGGCGAGCCCGGTGAAGGGCTGCGGGGCATGTCGGAGCGGGTCGCCCTGCTCGGCGGAACCCTCGACGCCGCCGACGTCGCCGGGGGCGGCTTCCGGGTCTCGGTCCGCCTGCCACTGGCCGGGGCAGCCGCATGAGCGACGTACGTGTCGTCCTCGTCGACGACCAGCACCTGGTGCGCACGGGCCTTCGTGCACTGCTGGAGCGCGCCGCCGACATCACAGTGGTCGGTGAGGCGCAGGACGGCGGGGCCGCCGTTGCGGTCACCCGCGACCAGCGGCCCGACGTAGTCCTGATGGACGTTCGGATGCCCGGCGGCGACGGTATCGAGGCCACCCGGCGCATCCGCACCGATCCGACGCTTGCCGACGTCCGGGTGGTCATGCTCACCACCTTCGACGACGACGAGTACCTCTTCGAGGCCATCCGCGCCGGCGCCTCCGGCTTCCTGCTCAAGGACACCCCGCCCGACGCGCTGCGCGACGCCGTCCGCGTGGTGGCCGGCGGGGACGCGCTGCTGTCGCCGGCGGTGACCCGGCGGGTGATCGCCGCGGCGGCCCGCTCCCCCGTTGCGGATCCGACGCGGCTCGCCGGCCTCACCGGACGGGAACGCGACGTCCTCGCCCAGGTCGGCACCGGACGGTCGAACGTCGAGATCGGGGCGGCGCTGCACCTCAGCCCGGACACCGCCCGAACCTACGTGAGTCGCCTCCTGCACAAGCTGAACGCCCGCGACCGCGCCCAACTCGTCGTCATCGCGTACGAGAGCGGGCTTGTCCGCCCGGGTGACAACTGACGCGGAGGCGGGCAGCATTGTCCGCCGCTGTTAATTGCCGACACGCAATCCAACGGTGGCGACCTTGGAAAACACCGTCAGCGGCGCACTCGCCGATTCGTCGGCGAAATGGCGATCACGGGCCCGGCGCTATTCCCGTAATGGCCGGACCGGTCGACTAGCTCGCCGTGGCGCTGGCGGCGGTGTCGATGAGGTCTGCGACGACGCCGGGCTGGGAGACCGCCACCGCGTGCGACGCCTCGACCTCCACCACAGTGGACCCGGCGCGTTCGGCGACGAAGCGCTGAAGGTCCGGCGCGATGGCCTGGTCCTGCTTGGTGATGAGGGTCCAGGACGGGATGGTCTTCCACGCGGCCTTTGTCACGCCGTCCTGTTGGGCGTCCGCCGAGGCCGGTCGCTGCGTGACAGCCATCACCTCGGCGGTCCCGGTGTCCACGTCGGCGGCGAAGACCTCGGGGAACTTGGCCGGATCGACGTACTGGTCCATGCCCGTGCTGCCGTCGGGAAGGGTGAACGGCACGCCCTTGATGGCCTGGAAGAGCTTACTGACGGCGAACTTGGCCCCCAGCGTGGCGACGCTCTCGCCGGTATCCGGGCTGACACTGGCGACGTACACCAGTGCCTTGACCTTGGAGACGCCGTCCGCGGCCTCGGTCATCACCACTCCGCCGTACGAGTGGGCGGCCATGACGACCGGCCCCGACACGGTGTCCAGCACAGAGCGCACGTATGCCGCGTCGTTCTGCACACCGCGCAGCGGGTTGGCGACAGCCAGGACCGGATAACCCCGGCGCTTGAGGTCGGCAATGACGCCGTTCCAACTCGACGATTCGGCGAATGCGCCATGGACCAGAACAATTGTCGGCTTGCCCTGCCCGGACATATCAGAAGCGACGCTCATGTGGCGGTCCTTTCGAGAGGCCCCACTGCCCGGGAACACGGGTCGGCGAGGACGGTCGACGGGCGATTCACCGCAGCACGCACCGGCCCGCATTTCCGGCCCCGGTGCGGCGTAGCCTCCAATATTCAGCACGGATAAGGCTGCTGTCAGCGGGACGCAGAAACGGAGTGGATCATCAACCGTGTAGCGGCTCAGACCGAACGTTCTATCGCTAAGATGGGTGCATGACTCGCGGCGCACCCGAACCCCGGCCCTCCGAGGCGCGGCTCCGGCTCCTGGCCACCGCGACCAGGATCTTCTACGCCGAGGGCATCCACTCCGTCGGTGTCGACCGGATCATCGCGGAGGCGAAGGTGACCCGGGCCACCTTCTACCGGCACTTCCCCAGCAAGGACGACCTCATCCTCGCCTACCTGCGCGAAATCCACGGGATGGAACGCGGCAGGGTCGAGGCGGCTCTCGCGGCCGACCCGTCGCCGGCCGGCGCTCTCCTGGCCATCGCCGGCTCGATCGCTGAGAGCATCCAGTCCTCCGGCTTCCGCGGATGCGCGTTCCTGAATGCCGCAGCGGAGTATCCCGACCCGAACCATCCCGTGCACCAGGAGGTCATCGGCCACCGGCAGTGGTTCCTGGACACGCTCACCGCGCTCATGGCGCAGGTCCACGAGGAAACGGCCGGTCCTGCCGCGCGCCACTTCGTCATGCTCCGCGACGGGGCAATGGCGGCCGGGTGCCTCTTCGATCCCGCGTTGGTGTCGGAGACGTTCCTGCGCGGGGTCGAGGGACTTCTGGACATCAACTCCGAGCGTCAATCGGCGCAGTCACACCGCTAGCCTCCAGGCCACAGCGGGGGCGAGAGCGGCGATGGCCGGCCGTTCGGGACGGCCGGCCATCGGTACGACCCAGGTCAGCGGCCGTACGCCTCCAGCAGGCGCAACCAGACCTCGCTGACCGTCGGGTACGAAGGGACGGCGTGCCACAGTCGGTCCAGCGGAACCTCGCCGACGATGGCGATCGTCGCCGCGTGCAGCAGTTCCGCGACGTCCGGGCCGACGAGGGTGAAGCCCACTATGACGCTGCGGTCCTCGTCGACGACCATCCGGGCGTGCCCCTGATAGCCGTCGGCGTGCAGCGCGGATCCCGCCACGGCCGCCAGGTCGTAGTCGACGACCCGGACCCGCAGCCTGGCGGCCTCGGCGGCGGCTGCGGTCAGCCCCACGGAAGCGACCTCCGGATCGGTGAAGACGACCTGCGGCACGGCGCGCTGGTCGGCGGTGGCGACGTGCCGGCCCCACGGGCCGTCCTCGACCGCTTCGCCCTTGGCCCGTGCCACGATGACGTCGCCCACCGCGCGGGCCTGGTACTTGCCCTGGTGGGTCAGCAGCACGCGCCGGTTGACGTCACCGGCCGCGTACAGCCAGCCGTCGCCGACCAACGCCCCGGCGTCGTCGACGACCCGCAGCGTGTCGTCGACGGTGAGCCAGGCGCCGGGCTTCAGCCCGATCGTGTCCAGGCCGATGTCCTGGGTGTTCGGCGTACGGCCGGCAGCGACAAGGACCTCGTCGGCGTCGACCTGCTCGCCGTCGGTGAGCGTGATGTGCACTGTGCCGGCGTCGTCCCGGCTCACCGACGTGGCCTCGACACCGAGACGTACCGTCACGCCGGCTTCCCGCAGGGACTGCGTGACCCGCTCGCCGACGAACGGCTCCGCCTGTTGCAGCACACCGTCGCGGACCAGCACCGTCACAGTGGATCCGAAACTGGCGTACGCGGTAGCCATCTCCGTGGCCACCACTCCCCCGCCGATGATGGCGAGGCGGCCAGGGACCTCGCTCGCGGATGCCGCCTCACGGCTGGTCCACGGCGTCGCCTCGGTCAGACCGGGGACGTCCGGCACCCGGGCGCCGCTTCCGGTCGCGACGACGACGGCGTGTCGAGCGGTGAGCGAGATCGTGACACCCTCCGCGCCGCTCACCTCGACGACCCGGTCGGAGCTGATCCGTCCGTGGCCGCGATACAGCGCGATCCCCGCGGAGTCGAGCCAGGACACCTGCCCGTCGTCCTTCCAGTTCGAGGCGAAGGAGTCGCGGCGGCGCAGCACGGCGGCCACGTCCAGGTCGCCCGTCACCGCCTCGCGGGCTCCAGGCAGCCGACGTGCCGCCTGGAGCGCGGTCTGACTGCGCAGCAACGCCTTTGTCGGCATGCACGCCCAGTAGGAACACTCACCACCGACCAGTTCCCGCTCGACGATGGCGGCGGTCAGGCCGCCCTGCACGACGCGGTCGGCGACGTTCTCGCCGACCGGCCCCGCGCCGATGACGATGACGTCGTACGTGGCGTTGTCCATGTCAGTTTCCCTTCGCACCGCGGCTGAGGCGGATGGCGGAGATCAGAAAGAAGATGGCGCCGGGGATCGCGTAGCCGACCGCGTTGGTCAGCACCGGGTTGTCCGCGGAGGCGGCGGCGATGAACGACCCGCCGGCGAGAACGGAGATCCCACCACTGATGATCATCGGCCACTGCCCACCCATCTTGCGTCGGCTGACGGCCACGAGCAACTGCACAAGGCCGGCCACAACCGCCCAGGCGCCCCAGACACGCAGGGCCGCCGGGATGCCGGACGTGCCCGCGACGGCCAGGCCGACGGCGGCGAGCAGGCTGATCGCGACGTTCACGTACAACAGGGTGGGTGTTCCGGTGGCCCGGGAGGACCGGGCGTCGACGACGGCGGCGGCCACGTCGAACAGCGGGTAGATGACGAGCAGCGCCACTGTGAGCGGGGTGAGGTCCCTGGCGAGCGGGAACGTCACGGCGGCCCAGACGATGGCGAACGCGAAGCGGCCGAAGTGCAGGCGACGCAGGGCGTCCGCCGTCGTCGAGACGCCGGAAGGGGCAAGGGTGGTCATGTCATCCTCTCGAGATCACTTAACGAACGGCCGTCGACGGGAGTGGCGTGGCACGGGGCTACTCGATCTCCGAGAACAGCCCCGTGATCTCCACCTGAGCGCCTTGGAGCCCGCCGAAGACGGCGCCGGCGGCGGGCGTCGCGACCGCGGCGGACGCGTCGTCGTAGGAGGCGAAGTAGAGGTCGAGCGTCCGGTACGCAGGGGTCGGCGTGCCGTCCTCCTTCGGCCACACCTTTGCCGATTCGACCCGCTGGAGCTTCGGGAACGCCTCCGCGGCCCGACGCACATCGGCGTAGACCTTCTCGAACTCGGCGGGGTTCGCGGGGTTACCAACGATCAGCGTGATCTTGGTGGGCAACGGCCTTCTCCTTCGATGCTTCTCTACGCGGGAGGGAGTGGCACGGCGCCGAGGAGGTGAACTCCCCGCTGCTCAGGACCACACTCGCACTGCCGCCGGAGGCGTAACGAACGTTCTGTCTCGTCGTACGCTACTGGCGCGGAGCACTATCGTCAAGACCGATCGTTCTACCTACTGCGGCGCAGGGACCTCACGCCTCGCTGACGCGCCCCCGGGCGCTTCCCGCCCGATCGGCGAGGCGGGGCGCTCCACCGGCCGTCCCCGGCTCCGCAGGGCGTCGAGCAGCGCGACCAGGGCAAGCACTCCGGCCACCACGCTCAGCCCACCATCCGCTCCGAGCTGGCCAACGCCGGCGTCACCAGCAACAGAGCCACGAAGCCGATCACCTTGGGGTGGGAAACCCGGCCGAAGATCTCGTAATCCAGCCGAATACGAGCGACGAGGAAGAGCATCGGACCGCCCACCACGAAGAGAAGCCAACTGAGCTTCGGCGGCCCGTACGGATGGTCGATGACCAGCTCGTAACCGACCGAGGTGACAAGCACGCTGAGCACGATCACCAGATGCGTCCGCTCCGACGCCGCGCCCAGCCGACCGGGCGTCGTCGCCTGCTCCAATGCCTCGGTCAGCAGCAGACCGGCGCGGTAGAAGTAGATCCGCCAGAGCAGCGCGCTGGTGGCGAAGGCGACAGTGAAGGCGGCGGCCCTTTCCCCGGAGTAGTCATTGCCGCTGAAGACCACGCCGATGACGAGGATCGATTCACCAAGTGCGATGAGGAACATCTGCTGATAACGGTCGGCGAGATGCGTACCGGCGATCCGCCAACGTCCCACCTGTGAGGCCCCGAGCCGCGGCAGGGGCCAGCCGAGGGCCCACGCGAGGTAGTCGACGGCGAGGGCGGCAGCCCAGAGCGACGTGCGAAGGTGTTCCGGGCCCAACGCGCCGGCCAGCCACAGCGGCGCGCTCGCCGTCGACCACGCCGCCAGCCGGAACGGCACCAACCGCCGCGGATGGCCGCGCAGCGCGGCGGCGACCACCAGCGGCCGCACCACCATCACCATCAGGTACGCGGCCGTGAACGGCAGCGCCCGCTCCTCCATCGCGCGTGGCAGCGCCACCGCCATGACCAGGCCGGCGAACATGGTGCCGACCACCACGGCCTGGATGATCGGCTGCTCCGGCTCGTAGCGACTCGTGATCCAGGCGGTGTGCGACCAGATCAGCCAGAGCGCCAGAAACAGCAGCAGGGTACGACCGAACCCGGTGACCAGCGCCCAGCCGGTCTCGTCGTGCAGGCCGGCGAATCGTTGCGAGACCCTACTGAGGGCCACCACGAAGGCCAGATCGAAGAACAGCTCCAGGAACGTCGCGCGGCCCGAACTCGCGGGGGGACGTAGCAGCTCGGCCCGCGCTGCCGCCATCGTCCGCCCCCGCCTACCTCCGTCCGCCCCTTGTCGCACCAACGAGCACGCCGCCGGACAGGTTGCGTCGGCCCTGACGGCGCACAGTCACGCCGCGCCGCATGGGCAGCTAGCCGACGATCCGACAGCGCTTCTGTGGCACGGCAGGCGGCCCGCCACCGCCGCGGCCGTGGCGGGCCCTCCGCACGCGGAGACAGCGCTCAGGAGCCCGGGGGGACGACCTCCATCTGGCCCATCATTCCGAAGGCGGAGTGGTCGAGCATGTGGCAGTGGTAGAGGTAGCGGCCCACGAACCCGTCGAACGTGGCCTGCACGCGGACGGACTCCCCCGGACGTACGTAGATGGTGTCCTTGAACCCCGACTCCCCGGGTGACGGTGGGGCACCGTCGCGGTCCAGCACCCGGAACTGCGCCAGGTGCATGTGGAAGGTGTGTTCCAGATTGAGGCCGGCGTCCCCGTTGACGATCTTCCAGATCTCGGTCGTGCCCCGCGTGATTGTCGTGTCGACCCGTGCCGGATCGAACGCCTTGTCGTTGATCAGGCTCGCGAAGGTGACCGGGTCCACTCGCATCACGAACAGCCGCTCCGCGGTGGCACGCGGCATCGGCGGCAGCGGTCGCAGCTGCGGGGGGACGCGACTCGAGTCGGTGGCACGCCGTACGACGTCGAACCGCACCAGCGGGCCACCGGTGGCGTCGGCCAGGAAGACCTGGTCACCGATTGCGTTACCGGAGAAGTCGATTACCACCTCGGCGCGCTCGGCCGACCCGAGCAGGATCGACGTGCGGGGCACCGGTGCCGGCAGCAGGCCACCGTCTCCGCCGATCTGGAGCAGGGTCGCCCCATTCGCGTGGACCTCGAAGGTCCGGTGGGTTGAGGCGTTGAGCAGGCGCAGCCGATAACGCCGGGCCGCCACCGGGAAGTACGGCTGGTGCCGATTGTTTGCCAGAAGCGTGGTGCGGCTGAACGGATCGGCCTGGTTCCACACGAGCGTGCCGTCCTCGGCGAAGAGCGAGTCACGCAGCGCGATCGGGATGTCGTACTGCCCCGACGGCAGGCGCAGACCGGCCTCGTCCGAGCCCTCGATGAGATAGAAGCCGTAGAGCCCGCGGTAGACGTGCTCGGACTCGGTGTGATGGCTGTGATCGTGGTACCAGAGCGGGGCGCCCGCCTGCTGGTTCGGGTAGTCGTACACCCGCTCCTGTCCGGGCTGGATGAGGTCCATCGGGTGACCGTCGTCCGCGGCGGCGACGTGGCCGCCGTGCAGGTGCACGTTCACCGGCTGGTCCAGCCGGTTGCGGTAGGTGACCCGCACTCGGCGGCCCTGTCGGGCGCGGATGGTGGGGTTCACCGCGTGGCCGCCGTAACTGAGCATCCGGCTGCGCAGCCCAGGAACGATCTCGACGTCGGCGGTGGTGACGTCGAGTCGGTAGTGGTCGGTGGTCGCCGTGACGGCCACCGGCCGCAGAACGGGCGGCACCACCAACGGACGAGTGAACGGCTCGCCGGTGTCCGCCGACGGCACCGGGCGCGACGGGCGGCGGTGGTGGTGCCGGGGATGGCCGCCCGGCGCGGCGACCGCTGGTTCAGTCGTCTCGGCGGTGGGGATCACCAGCGCGACGCCGGTCGCACCCCCCAGCGCCAGCATGGCTCGTCGGTCCACAACGCCCCCGAATCGTCGGTTGCGGTCGACCACCTCCCCGGCCGTCCGCGTCGCGGTTGATGGTGGCACCCCGTCGACGTCGAATCTTCTCCCAGATTGCGCTTCCGGCCTCCGCTGCGGCGCCTCGCGAGCGAGGGTGACGTCGACAGATGCGACGACCGCGCCGGCCCCGGTGGTCCGCCCTAACAGGGCGGTTCCGGAGCCGGCGCGGCGGATCAGCGCGAGGCCGTGGCCAGTGTGGCTGGCACGCCCGGGGAGACAGGTGCCCGCCGGTCACGCCGCCGCTCGGTCCACCAGACGAACCACCAGTAGAGGCCGCGGATCAGACAGACGATGGTGACCGCGAAGAACAGCGTGTAGACGATGTTGAACACCATCAGCACCCCGTAGACGATGCCCACCGACGACCCGAACATGAACTGGTTCTTGAACGAGGTCGGGGTGGTGCCGGGGTCGGTGATCATGTAGTTCGTGAAGAGGACGAACGCCACACCGGTCATCGGGACCAGCGCAGCCCAGAGCGCGACGTCCCAGACGAAGTGTCGAATGAGCGCCTGGATCACGAACGCGCCGACCCAGCCCATGATCAGCGGAACCTTCTTGGTGAGGACCGCGTTGAGCACCGTCCCGGAGGTGATGATCACCAGCGGCACCACGATCCGGATCACGTCCGGCACGTTCTCGGTGAAGTGGTACGGCGGTGCGATGTTCACCCAGGAGAACGCCAGCAGTGTGATGGTGATGCCGAGGTTCGACGGGTTCATGTAGTGCCGCATCCGGCCGCGGATGGGCGCCTGGAGAACCGCCTTCTGTCCGATCGCGACCACCACAGCGAACGCGATGGGCCAGAAGTTGTCATTGGCGTACAGGAGCATGTTCGCCGCGAGCGCGGTGATGTGGGTGGGGAGCAGGAAGGTGTAGAGACCCCACATCCCGTTGCCGCGATAGGCCGGGGCGCGCCTCCGCGACCACGCCACGATGGCCTCGATCCCGATCTCGGCGGCGTAGCCGACGGCCAGCGCCAGGAACGGCCAGGTCCAGGGCTGCTCGAAGCCGAGGACGGTGTAGCCGAGGATGTTGAAGATGCTCATCGAGATGGCGAAGTTGCGCAGCGCGATGTAGCGGGGATCCTTGGGGTCCACCCGGGGCGGGGCGCCACTGGTGGCCTGGGTGGAGCCCGCCGGTGCGGGGGTGGTGGTCGCCGACGCCGGCACCCCGACGGCTGTGGAGCCGGGTTGATAGGTCTGCGTCATGACGGCTTCACCTCCTGAACCTGAGTCGTGAGCATGAGGTCGTGCCAACCCGGGGAGAGTTGCAGCTGCTGGCGGTGCGCGACGCCGTCCAGGTCGCGCCAGCAGATCTCCGCCGAGACCGGCTTTGCGCCGTTCTGGCCGAGGCCGAAGAAGACGTCGAAGCTGCGCTTGCCGGAGTGGCCGCCACCACCGTCGAGCTGACCCACACGGGTGCTCCCGTCGGCGAGCGTGAGCTTCACCTGGGCTCCGTACGCGGGTGTGCCGACCGGTCCGGCGCCGCCGGCGGTGGCGCCGAGCGCGGGACGGTGGAGCCGCAGCCCGAGGAAGTCGCCCCGCTTGTCGCTGGTGTTGCGGTAGTACGCCGGGGGACCCCACTGCCGGGCGATGGCGAAGTCCTGACCGCCGTCACCGTCGACGTCGGCTACCGCGACGCCCCGGGTCGGGATGGGCGCGTCCAGCTTCAGCTCGTGGCTGAGATTGACGAACCGCCCGTTGTCCTCGCGGACCCAGAAGCCGACCGGCTCGGAGCCGGCGATGTCGTCCCCGGGCACCGCCTTGGGCCACATGTCCGGCTCGCGGAGCATCAGGTCGTTGCTCATCGCGAGTTCCTGGAGCCAGTTGAATCGGTTGATCTCGCCCTTGACGAACCCGCTCGCCTGCACGACGGACAGGTTTCCGCTGTTGTCGAAGTCCGCCATCTTGGCGTCCCAACCCCAGCCGATCCAGGCCATGTTGAGCCGGGCCGCCTTGTTCTCGAACGGCGCCCGGCCCGCGGCGAGCTGGGTGCGGGCGTCGGCGGCGTCCTTGGCGGTGTTCTGCCAGACGAAGTTGCTCTCCTCCAGGCCCCAGGAGACGGTGATGTTGCTGACGAACATGTCGAACCGACCGTTACCGGATAGATCGGCGAAGTCGATCGACATGCCCTTGAACGAGTCGTGGCCGACCACAAGCGACTTCGGCGTCGCCGGCCCGCGACTTCCCTCCACGAGGGAGAAGCGGATCTGGCCGGGAGTGGAAACGTTGTGGAACAGTCGGTCGTTGCCGAAGTCGTTGGCCAGGTACAACTCTGGCAGCAGGTCACCGTCCAGGTCGGCGGACGCCGCGCCGAGGGTCCACCCGGTCGCCACCTTCGGGTCCAGGGCGAGCTGCTCCTCGAAGAGGACCGAGTCGGCCGACGCGGACTTCCACCGCAGCAGATGCGCCCCGCCGCCGTTGCGGGCGGTCGACATGGAGTGGTTCATCTCCACGTTGGGCTGACCCTGCGGATTGAGCACCTCGCTGTCCCGGAAGTAGTTGAACACTCCGAGATCCGGGTGGCCGTCACCATCGAAGTCCGCTACCGCCACGGCGTTGGTGTTCCACAACTTGCCGTGGTACTGGCGGTCCGGCGTGGGCTGCTCCGGCACGATCTCCACCGGACGGAAGCTGGCGAGGCTCAGTTCGGCCTGGGTCGCGCGGTTCAGGAAGAGCACGGGCGTCCGGCCCCAGTAGTAGACGACCAGGTCGTTCCACCCGTCGCCGTTGAAGTCACCGGGAACGCAGCCCATCGGCGCCATCGTGGTGCTTGTCGGCAGCGGGGCCGGGTCGAGCACGAACGGCTCGTAGGTGCCGCCGCTGCCCGGGGCGGGGGTCACGATCGCCGCGTCACTGCGGGTGTCGACCAGGCAGAGGTCGTTTGCCACCCCACCGCCGTCGAGGTCGTTGACGGCGACCGCCGCGCCGACCGACGAGACCCACGACTTGATGTGCTCGTACTTGGGGTTGACCTCGCGGACCGTCCGCTCGGGCAGGCCGGGCGGCAGGGCGATCGGCAGCTCGGTGAACCCGAACCGGGACGCCAGGGTGGCACGGTCCGCGGCCGACGCCTCCGGCAGGCGTGCCACCTGGAACAGTGCCGCCAGGAGCACGAGCACGAAGATGGCGGGAGCGAGGCGGCGGAGCTTTTCGACGGGTTTTGTTGGCATCGATTCCCCTTGCTTAGACGGCGTGCGGCACGTCCGGCTTCCGCTGCCCGGTCTCCGACCTGAGGCCTGACGCGCCGGCCGGCCGGGCTACCACCAGGCGGTGCCGTGGGCACGGCACCGCGCCGGCGACGACGCGGCGGATGGACGGGAGTCGGCACTGGATGACCGGGGCGGATCACCGCCACCCTGCCGGAAGTGCCGACGGACGACATCGGGACGAATTGCGGTCCTGACGCTGGTTATCCTCGGGCCCGGCCACTCGGCATGTCTTCTCGATAATTGCTCTGCAAACCTCGGTAACGGCTGTTTCGCAATTCTGGAGAAACGTTTTCGGTCGTGACGGCCCGTCGGCCGGACCGAGCTGGTGCGCCGTTCAGCGCTCGGGAGAGTCGCCCTGGTCTGCCTGGCGGGCGGCGAGGCGGTGCTCGTAGGCCATGCGCCTCATCACCGCGAAGGCCACCTCGAGCAGCACGGTGCGGGCGACGACAGTCGCGGCCGTGGACTCCGGAGGCACGTTCTCGGTGCTGCGAGCGAGGCGTTCGGCGGCCTCGGCGTACGGTACGAACGCCTCCGCCCCGCAGGAGCAGCCGAGCCCTTGGAGGGCTGCGAGAACCTGGGCGAGGGTGTCGCGCTCCCGGGCGTCGGCGGAGATCTGCCAGCCGACGGTGTCGATGAACTGATCGGCCTGCTCCCGAGCGGTGCGCAGCGACCGCGCCTCCGCGTCCGGCAGCGGGTGTTGCGGCAGCAGACGGTCGTTGACGACCCGGGCCAGATCCTGCGGGGACAGGCAGTTGGCATCGATCGCCACAAGCACCTCCCGCACCGAGGCGAGGCTCATCATCCCGATCCCGGTGAGCAGGCGGATCAGCCGAAGCCGGACAAGGTGCGACTCGTCGTACTCGGCCTGGTTGCGGGCTGTGGGCGTGCCAGGCGGAAGGAGCCGCTCACGGAGGTAGAACTTGATGGTTGCCACGGAGACACCGCTCTGCCTGCTGAGATTCGAGATTTTCATCGAACTCCATCAGTTGTTCAGCGATGACCTTGGCTCATGTTGCCACACCCTACCTGGGAGCGACAGGGCTGCCGAAGCGTCGCCCTCCCGACAGCATCCGAGGGGAATTCCGGACACTTGACCAGTAGCGGCATCATTCGCCTTTAACCCAAGGTCGCTGCACTAGCACTGTGCGTAACTGCCGCGAAATGCCTGCTCAACGGGCACGGCACGCCACCTCAACGGAAGTTGCACGCAGTCGCCAAGAAGATCGAGCGTCACGCTCCGTAGAAATTACCGGATAGTGGAAATTGCCAACTTCTCCTTTCTGAATGATTGCTCTCTTTGCCTGCTGCGCACCCCCACCAGGAGGACGTTTTCCCAGCTCAGAAGGGACTCGGGCGGTCCGGCACCCACGCGCGGCCAGTCCCGCCTGCGGGTGTCCCGGATGAGCTATTGCCGCCGAGGGCCTTCGCAACTAACATCAATTTCCGTCACTCGGCGCTACGACGGGGGGAAGAACGTGCGCGTGGCGTTTCAAGGACCACCCACGCGCCGCACTTCATCCCCAGGGAATAGGGCCAGCAATCCGGCAATTCGTCAGTGGATCCCCGCTGGAATTGCACGGGCTGCGTTCGCCACTGGCTCGCCTTATCCCCCGCCGTTGACACAGACCTTTAACTGGGGAGGTACAGAGGTCATGGACAAATCTGCAGAAAAAGCCGTCGAGCGCGTCATCGCCGCCATGCACGACAACCTCGGTGAACAACTCACAATCGACGACATGGCCCGCGTCGCGATGTTCAGCAAGTTCCACTTCTCGCGAATCTTCCAGCGGGTGACCGGGGTGTCCCCCGGCAGGTTCCTGTCGGCCCTTCGACTCGAACAGGCAAAGGAACTGCTGACCTCCACATCATTCAACGTGTCGGACATCAGCCTCCGGGTGGGTTACACAAGCGTCGGCACGTTCAGCTCCCGGTTCACCCGAAGCGTGGGGCTCTCCCCGACCACCTATCGCCGGATGCGGGGCATCGCGCCCCAGATCCAGCCCGAGACCGACCTCGACCCGACGAAGACCACAGGCGTCGTCCGGGGCACCGTGACCCCCGCCGACGCGGACCGACCCGGCCTCACATTCATCGGCCTGTTCCACGAACGCATACCGGAGGGCCGACCGGTGAGCTGCACGGTGCTGGACGAACCGGGTGGGTTCCTGCTCGACAAGGTGCCGCCAGGATCGTGGTACCTGCTCGCCCACTCCGTCGAGGAAAGCGCCGAGCAGGCCGTCGAGGCGGTGTCGTTGCGCGGCGTGGGCCTGGCCGCGGGCACGGTCGGCCCGATCAGCATCGGGCATTCGACGGTCATCGAGAACGCCGACCTCGCCCTGCGACCGATGCGCTCCCTCGACCCGCCCGTGCTGCTCGCCCTGCTCGACGTACGCAAGACGGCCCTCGCACGGGCCGGTCGGACGCTGCCGGAGCGGTACCCCCTGGCGGCCTGACCACCCGCCGGCGCCCTGTGGGCCGGCCACCGGTTCTCCGGTGGCCGGCCACACGCGTGTCTACCCCACACGGCGGTCGAGCTGGGCCGAAAGCTGGCTGAATGCCCGCAGCGGTACCCGAGGGTCCAACGGGCGCGACGGGCGGACAACGACGTGGCCGGCGCCCGTAGGCGCCGGCCACGTGCGGGTCCAACCGTCAGTGCACCGGTCGGACCGTCATCGGCAGGCCGCCCCGCACCCGCAGGGACAGCATCGGCTCGGCTGTCACCGGGTAACCCGGCTTCAGGACCAGGTCCAACTCGCGCACCAGCATCGCGATGACGAAGGTCGCCTCCATCATCCCGAGGTGATTACCCACGCAGAACCGGGGCCCGGCGCCGAACGGTATGTAGGCGTACCGGGGCCGGTCGGTCGGCCGATCCGGGTCGAAGCGGTCCGGGTCGAACCGCTCCGGCTCGTCCCACAGATCAGGGTGCCGATGCAGGGTGTACGGGCTGATCAGCACATCCGATCCGGCGGGCACGTGGTAGCCGTTGACCTCGTCGTCCTTCAGCGCGAGGCGGGGCAGCAACCACACCGGCGGGTACAGCCGCATAGCCTCCTCCACCACCGATGTCGTGTAGGGAAGACGGTGCAGGTCCTCGTACGTGGGCGGCCGGTCACCGAGCGCGGACGTCACCTCGGCCCGCAACCTCTCACGGACCTCGGGGTGCTTGTCGACGAGGTAGAGCGTCCAGCTCAACGTGCTGGCCGTCGTCTCGTGCCCGGCCAGCATCAGCGTGACCAGCTCGTCACGCAGCCGCTGCCGCCCGACCCGCCGGTCCTCCTCGGCCGCCGTGGACACGACGAGCCGGGACAGCACGTCGTCACGCCCGTCGCCGGCGGGGTCGCGATCGGCCACGAGCCGGTCCACGACCCGCTCCAGGTCCCGACGGGCACGCCGAAACCGCACCTGTCGCGGTAGGGGAATCCACGTGGGAACGGCACTCAGCGTCTCCAGCTCGAACATCGCCTGATCCTGCACCGCGGCGAAGGACGCACCCACCGACCCGAAGGCACTGGCGTCCGCGTCCAGCAGAGCCCGGCCCAGCACCCCGAGGGTCAACCCGGTCATCTCCTGGACCACGTCCACCGGCCCCTGCCCCGCGTACCGACGCAGACGCTCGACGAGCAGCGCCCCCTCCTCGGCGATCACCGGCGCCATGGCGGCGACGCGACGGCTCTGGAACGTCGGTTGGATGACGCGACGCTGCTTGCGCCAGAGCTCACCCTCACTGGTGAGCAGGCCGTCGCCGAGCGCCCGCTTGGCGTGTCGCAGGCCGACGCCCTTGTGGTAATTGGCGCTGTTGTCGGCAAGCACGTGCTTGGCGTGGTCAGGATGGTTGAACAGGTAGAGGGTGATCGGCCCGACCGGCAGCCGGACGGCGTCGCCGTACTGTGCCGCGGCGGTGGTGAGCATGCTGAGCCGGTCCCGCCGCATCGCCGCGAGCAGACGCAACGTCGCGGTCCGGGGTGGCCCCGGCGGTACGCGCCGGCGTATCTGGTCGAGAGTCATATCGCCACATCGCTTCGCTTGGGTTCGACCTGCCGGAAGCCGCCGTTGACGAACAGCAGCGCGTCGTTCTCGAGACTGCGGTCCATCGACAGCAGCTCCCCCAGGAAGATGCTGTGGTCGCCCCCCTCGTACGTCCGCCGCAACTCACACTCGAAGTGGGCGAGCGCCCCGCTGATCAGCGGGGCGCCCGTCTGGGGTCCGGGCAGCCAGTCGACGCTGGCGAACTGCTCCCGGCCCAGCGGCCGACGGCGGTCGGCGAAGTAGCGCGCCACGGCCTCCTGCTCGGCGGCCAGCACCGAGACGGCGAAGACGCCGGCGCGGGACAGCACCTGGTGCATGACCGCCTCCCGACCCACGCAGATCAGCACCAGCGGCGGTTCGAGAGACACGGTGGCGAACGAGTTGGCTGTCATCCCGTGCGGGGTGGCGCCGCCGACCGTCACCACCGTGACGCCGGTGGCGAACGCCCCGAAGGCCCGCCGGAGCAGTTTCGCGTCGGTCACCTGAGCGGGCGGCCTGGCATGAATATCCATGAGCGCCTCCTATCGGCTCGGACGCCTCACCCGCGGACGGGTGCGCGTTGGTACGGCTCGAGTGCGCGGGCGAGTGCCTCCGGCACCCGGGCCGGAAGGGTTCGAGTGTTCGGGCCGCGCATGCAGGCCACGCGTTGACTGCCGCGGGCGATAAGCGTCTCCGTGCCGTCGGCGTCGAGCCGGACGTAGTCGAAACCGAACTCGATCTGCGTCTGCGCCAGCTCGACCAGGCGCATCCGGATGGCGAGGTCGTCGAAAGCGGTGATCTCGGCGAAGAACTCGCAGTCCACCCGGAGGGTGAACAGCTTGAGATCGTCCTGAAGGTCGGCCAGGATCGCCGGGGCCCGCTCCCGCAGGAACATCTCCCGGCACCGTCCCTGCCAGCGCAGGTAGTTGACGTAGTAGACGTTCCCGACGATGTTCGTCTCCTCGAACCCGACGGTGTGCCGGATCTCGTAGTAGCTCTCCACGGTCAGTGGCTCCCCTCGGTCAGCACCGCGATCACGACGGGTCCGCCGACGTCGCGCAGGGTCGTCGCCGTCACGGCGATGCGGTGGCCAGCCGCGGCGAACACCGTCCACCCCGGACGTGGCGTGGACAGCAGCGTCAGCGGCTCCCGGTTGGTGTGGCCGACCTTCTGCAGGCACTCGACGGCGGTCCAGGCACGGGTGGCGGCGGTCGACAGGTCCTCACCTGTCGCCTCGCGGATCGCCTCCGCCAGCGCGAGGTGCTGCCCGAGCAGGCCCTGCCATACCGAGTCCGGACGCTCCTCGACCAGTTCCAGGTCGCAGGCGACGGGACCGTCGGCCACCACGGCCAGGGTCACCCCGGCGCCGTGGCTGCTCGACACCACGCGACCATCGTCGAGCTCCGGCCGACCGTCCGGCCGGTATCGCACCGGCACCGGCTCGCCGCAGGCCCGGCTGACGGCCGTCGCGGTCTGCGCCCGACGGGCGGCTACGAAGTCGCCGGACGCCGCCTCGCCGTCCGGCTCCACGGCGGTGGCCACGTCGACCCCGAGGAGATCGGCCACCGTACGCTGCAGGTAGGGGCCGAGCAGCGGCGGCGCCCACGGTCCGCGGCCGTCGTTCTTGCGTACCGCCCGCAGACGCAGCCCCTCCCAGCGCTCCAAGGGTTTCCCGGCACCGTCGCGCAGCACCACGTCGTAGACGTAGGTGTCCCCGTCACGCTGCCGTTCGGTGGCGCAGAAGCGCAGCCCTTCGGCGTCGAACACGGCTGGCCCGGCCGCCTGGACCCGGGCGATCCCGGCCGGCAGCAGGGTCGCGTCGGGCACACAGACCTGAAGTCCGTGCATCAGCGCGTCCCGGGTGCCCGGGTCGCCCAGCAGGAGCCGACCCGGCAGGAACCCGGCGAACCAGTCCGTCGTCGGGTCCACCGCCACCGCAACGTCGACGTCGCGGGCGGCGACCCGGTGATAGCGGCGCAGGCGCTGGAAGCGGTCGCCCTGGAACAGCACCGGGCCGTACAGCTCGGCGGCCGGGTCCAGAGGCACCGTCGGCAGTTCGTCGTGGACCTGGGCGGGCGGCCCGTCGGCGACGGCGACGGCGCCGGTGCGCAACTGTGCCCGGAAGTGGTCGACCACGAATCCGGTCTCCTCGCTGTGCAGCGCCACCTCCACCGTGTCCGGGCCGGTCACCACCGCCGCGATCCGGATCGTGGTGGTGCCGTCCGGTGGCACCACCACCGGACGGAGGAACTCGGCCCGCTCGATCACCGGCACCGCTTCGTCGCCGGTGAGCGCGGCGGTGACCTGCGCCATGGCCTCCATGCCGAAGACCGCCGGGAAGAGCAGGTTGCCGTCGAGCAGGTGGTCGGCCAGGTAGCGGTCGGTGCCCGCGTTGAGCGCGACCTCGGACACCAGCTCCACCCCGTGGTAGCGGATCAGCGGACGTTCGACGAAACGCAGCAGCGGCAGCTCGGGCAGGTCGTACCGGACCGTGTCGACGCCCTCCGTACGGCCACTGATGACCACCCGGTCCGGGCTGTCCTGGTCCGACAGGAGCCGGCGCAGGATCGCGATGCCCTGGTCGGGAGTGATCGGCGTGACGCCGTCGCGGGTCAGCGACTCCACCACCGACAGCCGCTCCCCCATGCCGACCCCGGACCAGACCGACCACTCCAGACACCGGGTACGGCATTGCGGGTGTTCGCGACCGAACTCTCGGGTGAGGTCGGCCAGCCACTCGTTCGCGGTGGCGTAATGCCCCTCGCCCCGCAGACCGGCACGACCGATGATGCTGCCCAGGGTGACAAGCAACCGCAGCCGGGCCGGGTCGACGGCGGCGAGCACCGCGCGCAGACCGTCGATCTTGGGAGCGAAGGTACGCCGGAAGGCGTCGCGGTCCAGCTGCGTGATCGCCGCCGGCTCGTTGCGTCCCGCGCCGTGCAGCACGCCGGTGACCGGACCCAGCTCCGCCACCATCTCGTCGACGGCCCGCTTGACCTCGTCGGCGTCGGTGACGTCGGCGCGGGCGTACCGCACCCGCACGCCGGCATCGGCCATCCGCTTCAGGTTCGCCTCCAGCTCGGCGTCCTGCGCCGGGTCGCTGCGCCCGAGCAGCGCCAGCGCCGCACCGGTGTCGACGGCGACGGCGAGCGCGCACTCGGCGGTGATGCCCTTGCCGCCGCCGCTCACCAGCAGCACGTCAGTGGCGGCCAGCGGCAGGTCGGTACGGGTCGGCTCGACGGGCAGCACCCGCAGCGTCGGAACCCGGCGAACCCCCGCCTCGTCGTAGTACGCCTCGGTGAACTCGCCCGTCGCGGCCACCTCGGCAACCACCCGCTCGACCTCGGCGTCGCCGACCGGCAGGTGCACGATTGTCACCCGCAGCCGTGGCGCCTCCAGCCGCAGAGTCTTGGCCAGCCCGGCCGCGCCCCGGTCCCGCTGGACGAGCACGAACCGGTCGCCCGCGACGCCGGCCAGCGCTGCCTTCGCCCCGTCGAGCGCCAGCCCGACCTGGTCCTCGGTGCACCCCGACGGTAGGCAGACCAGCACTCCGCCGCCGACCCCGGCCGACTCCAGCGCCGTACGCAGCGCCGGGCCGAGCGGATCTGACGCGTCCGCGTACATCTGCCACGTGCCGCGCTGTCCCGTCGGGACCGGCGGCGGCAGTGGCACCTCGTCGAGGTCGACCGACCACGGCCGGGCCCACCCGGCGGCGCCCGCGACCGGCGCGCCCGCCGCCGCGTCGCCCGGCTGCGCCGTCTGCGCGAGGGTGTCGAGCGCCTCGGCCAACTCCCGCACCGTGGCGGTGGCGAAGTTCGTCGGTGTCTGCGCCGGCGGCACCGCGAGCTGCGCCGCGACCTGGTTGACGACCTGGCCGACGGTGATCGAGCTCAGGTGCAGGTCGTCGAGGAGCCGGCTGTCCTGATGGACGAGTTCCAACGGCAGCTCGGCGCGCTCGGCCGCGAGACGTCGGAGCAGTTCGATTGCCGGTTCCGAAGCGCCGCCGGGCACGGGTGCCTGCGCGATACCGGGCAGGGACGCCGTCGTTTCCGTCGCCGCCCCGAGCGGCCGGGTACGGGCCGGCAGGTGGACCGGCGGTGCGGCCGAGCACGGGCTGGCGAAGAAGCTGAACTCCTGCCCCAGCCGCAGCGGACGCACCAGCCGGCCGTGGAACAGCGGGGCCTCGTTCACCGGGGCGCCGACCACGTACGCCGCGCCGACCACCCCGAGCAGCCCGGCCAGCGACTCGCTGTCGGTGTCCAGGGCGACCGCGGGGGTGTCGGTGATCGCCGTGGCCAGCCCCGTGAGCACCCGGCCTGGGCCGACCTCGACGAAGAGGTCGATGTCCTTGGCCGCCACGGTCACGGCCTGGGCGAACAGCACCGGGTCGGTGATCTGCCGGTGCAGCAGCGCCCGCACGTCGGTGTCGGCCGACAGCGCGTCACCGGTCACCGTGGAGACGACCCGGCGGGTCACCGGACCGAACCGCTCGTCGGCAAGCGTGGCGGCGAACGTGGCTGCGGCCGGCGCCACGAGCGGGGAGTGGAAGGCGTGCGAGACGTTCAGCCGGGTCGCGCCGACGCCCGCCTGCCGGGCGCGCTCGCACACGGCCTCGATCTCGTCCACCGACCCGGCGACCACCGTCTGGTTCGGCCCGTTGTGCCCGCCGATCACCACCGACGTGCCGGCGATGAGCTGCGCGACGGCGTCCGCCGAGGCGCTGATGCCGGCCATCGTGCCGGACGCGCTGTGCCGGCTCATCGTCGAGCCGCGGACGGCGGCCACCCGCAGCAGGTCCTCCTCCTGCATCGCGTCGGCCCAGTGCAGCGCGGACAGCTCGCCGAGGCTGTGCCCGACCGCCACCGTCGCCTCCAAGCCCAGGGTGTCCAGCACCCGCAGGCCGGCCATCGAACCGGTGACGATGCGCGGCTGAGCCACCTCCGTCGCCACCGCGTCGGCGCCCACCGGCAGGGCAGCCCGCACGTACACCTCCTCGGCTTCGGCGAAGCGTCGCCGCAGCGCGCCTCCGCTGAGGCCGCGACCGGAGCCCTGCCCGGGGAAGAGGTAACCGATCCGGCCGGGGCCGGTGGCGTGGCCGAGGAAGCACCGGCCGTCCGAGCCGAAGTAGCTCGTCTCACCGGAGGTGATCTTCTCGCGCAGTGTCCGCAGCCGCCGCTCGGCGTCCTCCGGTGAGGACACCACCGTCGCCGCCCGGAACGGCAGGTCGCGCAGCTCCTGGTGCAGGGTGGCCGACAGGTCGGCGAGCTGGCCGTACGCGACGCCGGGCACGAACGCCAACAGCTGGTCGATCCGCTCACCCAGCTCGTCCAGGGTCGACGCGTCCACGACCAGCAGCTCGACGTCCTGCAGGGACGAGGCCAGCGCGGCTGTGCGGGTGTCCAACCGGCCGCGACGGCGGGCGTCGGTGTTCTCCAGCACGATGTGGGTGTTGATTCCGCCGAAGCCCATCGCGGTGACACCGGCCCGGACCGGCACGTCGGTCGGGAAGGGCTCGGCCTTGCGCAGCACCCGCAGCGCGGCCCCGTCCTCGGTGAGCAGGTCGTGCGGCTCCACGCAGCCGATGGCCGGCGGCAGCACCCGGTGGTGCACGGCCATGGCGGCCTTGATCAGGCCGGCCACCCCGGCAGCCGCCTTGGTGTGGCCGATCATGCCCTTGACCGAGCTGATCGCGGCGGGGGCGGCGGCCGGGCCAGCCGACCGGCGGGCCAGCGTCAACGCCCGTAGCTCGGTGGCGTCGCCCACCGCCGTGCCCGTGCCGTGGCCCTCGAACAGCGCGACGGTCTCGACGCCGAAGCCGGCCCGCTCGTATGCCCGCCGGAGGGCCAGCTGGTAGCCGCTGACCTCGGGGCGGGTGATCCCGCCCTTGCCGTCGGAGGAGATGCCCCAACCGGCGATCGTCGTGTAGATGCGGTGCCCGGCGCGGCGTGCCTCGTCCTCGCGCATCAGCACCACCATGCCGCAGCCCTCACCGGGCCAGAACCCGTTGGAGCCCTGGTCGTACACCCGCATCTCGCCGGTGGCGAGGGCGCCGGTCTTGGCGAAGCCGATCACCTCGAACGGGTCGATCGAGAGGTCGACACCGCCGGCGACGACGACGTCGAGTTCCCCGTCCACCAGACCCTTGCAGGCCGTCGCCACCGACAGCAGCGAGGACGAACAGGCTCCGTCGACGGTGTAGCCGCCGCCCTTGAGGTCGAAGTGGTTGCAGATCCGCCCGGCGATGGTGTTCGACAAGCCGCCGGCCAGGGTGTCCTCGTCGATCTCCGGGAACGGGCTCTTGAATGTGGACTCGAAGTCGTCGAGGAACGTCGTGAGCTGGTCGTCGTCCCAGTTCTGGTCCTTCAGGGCGGCGGCCACCATGCGCCGCACGAAAGGCCAGCGCAGGCGCAGCTGGTTCGCGCGGGAGAACTCGCCGGTCAGACTGTTGCCGACGATCACGCCGGTCCGCTCGCGCGGCACCCCCTCGGCCATCGGGAAACCGGCGTCGGCCAGGGCCATCGCCGCGACGTCCAGAGCCAGCCAGTGGGTCAGGTCCGTGGAGCGGTAGGTGCTGCCGGCCACCTTGTAGGCGATCCGGTCGAACTCGTACCCCTCGATCACGGCGGCGTTGCGGGAGTAGAACTTGTCCGGGGCCTTCGGGTCGGCGTCCCAGTACTCGTCGAGGGACATGCGTTCGTCGGGCATGCGGCGGAAGGCTCGGCGTCCCGCGATCGCGTTTTCCCACAACTCGCGTGGTGAGGTCGCGTCCGGGTATCGGCATGCCATGCCCACGATGGCGATTCTTGTCATGTGCTCAGGACCCTCCTTGTACCTGAACCCGGCCGTCGCCGGCCGGGGTCCTGCGTGAGTCGTCGTACGGGGCGTCAGCACTGCCCGAGCGACACGAACGATGCGGTGATGCGCTGCCGCCAGATCTCCCAGGACGGCAGGGATTCGCCGTCGGGCAGATCGACCAGCGCCTCGTCGGTCACCTTCTGCGCCTGTTCCGCCGACATCCCGCAGAAGATCTGGGTGGCCAGTTCGGTGTGCGGGCCGAGCAACCCGGCCCGTACACGCGCGCCGGCGGCGAACGCGGCCCCCTGGGCTAGCTGTGGCCGGTGCTCGCCGGCGAGGCGCCACAGTGCCCGCAGCTCCTCCTCGTCGCCGCCACCGGCGTAGGTGGCGGCGAGCCCGGTGCCGCTCCAGAGGTCAGCTCGGCGTTCTGGCTGGTACGCCTCGATCATGCGCGCGACCTCGCCGGGGTCGGTGCCGCCGACGAACCACAGTGCCCGGCCGATGCCCTGGTCGATGGCGTGGTCGGCGTACCAGCGGTACTCGTCGAGCGGCCAGGGGAAGTTCTTCTCGCGGTACTGCTGCCGCACGTACCTGTCGGTGTGGAAGTAGGCCTGGTGGAAGCCGTAGCCGTCCAGTACCAGCCAGCGCAGCAACCGGTCCGGGGCGGTGAGGGTGGACCAGCGCAGCCGGGGCAGCCGGGCCATCGCCCAGCCCACCCCGACGTACGCCATGTAGACGTGCGCGTCACCGCGCCCGGCCAGCATCTCCGACACGTACCGGGGTCGACCGAGACGCAGCCCGTCCCGGATCGCGAATCCCATCGCCGCGCCCTCGTAGGCGAATCCGCGGAATCGGAAAGGCACACTTTCCAACTCCCGTTCGGCGTCTGCCACGGCGGACGCCTCGGCGGCGTACCCGAAGCCGCGCAGGAAGCTGGCGCCGACCGTCTCCAGCAGCTCACGTGCCTGCGGGTTCTTGACGTGGAAACCTCGTACGTCGAGTTTCGTCTCCGAAACGTCCGGCGTCAGTATTCGCCGCCTCAGCTTCCCGGACACACCCATGAAACGCTCCCTGCATCGTCGCGCCAATCGGAAAGAGTTTCCGGGGAAATCGTCCCAAGTAATCGACGGAAACTGCTTCTTCGAATGTGCCGAGCAGGCGTTCGGCAATTTCGCGACAACGGCGTGGGGCAAGCGCTCCGTCAGCCGTGCCGCAACGACGCGTCGACCGGCAACCGATCGCGGACCAGGCTGCGCCAGGTCTCGTAGTGCGGCTCCGCGGCCGGGGCGGTGGAATCGACCACCACGTCGTCGGCCAGCGCCCCTGCGGCGTCGGCGGACAGGTCCGCCAGCGCGCGCACGCCGGCCTCGGTGTGCGCGGGCACCGTGCCCGCCCAGGTGCGCGCCTTCGCGGCGAAGACGGCGCCCTGGGCCAGATCCCGCGCGTGCCCACCGGCCTGGCGGCGCAGCGCCGCGAGCCCGTCGGGGCCGCACTGACCGGCGAAGGTGGCGGCGAGCCCGACGCCGCTCCAGAGATCCGCCCGGCGTGCCGCGGCGAAGCGGTCCACGGCGGCGACGACCTGCGGCACCTGTCCACCGTGGATGAACCAGAGTGCGCGACCGACACCCTGGTCCCAGGCGCGCGCGAAGTACTCCGGGTGGCCGTCCCACGGGTACGGCTTCGGCCGGCGCTGCCCGTCGACCCAGCGCGGCGTGTCGAAGTAGGCACGGTCGAAGCCCAGGCCGTCGACGGCCAGCCAACTCATCGTCGGGTGGTAGGGCACGTCCGGCAGGTCGGGCAGCACCCGGGCCCACAGCGGCCGGGGCAGCCGGGCCATGGCGAACCCGATGCCGATGTACGCGAGGAAGATGTGCCGGCGCCCCGGCCCCCGCAGCAGCGCCTCGGTGCGCCGCCCTCGGCCGCCGGCCATCGCGTCCCGGACGGTGCACGCCATCGTGGCGCCCTCGTAGGCGAAGCCTCGCTGCTCCGGGTCGACCAGTTCGAGGCGCCGTTCCAACTCCCACAACTCGCGCACGTCGATGCCCCACTCGAAGCCGCAGATCACCGCCTGCGGGATCGCCTCCAATCGGCGGGTCACGTCCTCGGGCGCCGGGGGGAAGCCCCTACGCTGGAAGCTGACCTCCGCCATGGACGGCGTCATCATCAGGCTGCGCACTGCACCCATTACGGTCGGCATGGTTCCTCCTGCCCCGGTGTCGGGTAAGACGGCCCCATCGTCGTACGCGCCTGCGTGGCGGGGCGTCTCCTGCCGTGCGCTGTGACGCCTCAGGCGGGCTGCGGGCGTCCCGGGTGCGCTCCTCGGCGCCTGGGCCGGTCACCCGGTCGCCCGGTGCCAGGCGCCGACCCGGCGGGCCGCGGCGAAGCTCGCCCAGGCTGTCAGCTCCACAAGGGCGACGTCGTCGGAATGCTGGTCCCGGAAGGCGGTCACCACGTCCTCGTCGACCTGGTAGGAAGCCACGGCGGTGAGCAGGGCGAGCCGTCCGGCCGCACGGTCGGCGGGCTCCAGGTCGGCGACCAGGAGATCGCACCAGCGCCGGCTCAACCCGGTCTCCTCCCCCTGCCAGTCGGCAAGACGATCCAGGACCACCTGTCGGACCGCCGGGGACACCGACCGCGCGCCGGCCGCGTCGAACACGGCGGCGGAACGGGCCACCGCGGCAGCCACCGTGGGGCTGGTACGGGCCCAGTCGGCGTCGGGCGGCAGCGGCGCGTCGGGCAGCAGCGGCACGGACAGTCCGGCGGCGCGCGGCTGCCGCAGCGTCGGACGCAGCACGCGACTGACCCCGCGCTTGAACCGGCGCCGCGCCTCCGGGCTGAGCCGCGGCGGCAGCAGGAAGCTGGACAGGAAGACATTCACCATCCGGGTCAGGTAGTGCATGGCGACCAGGACGCCGACCAACTCCGGGCGGTGCCGGTCGTCGAACGGCGCGGGCAGCGGAGCCCGCCCCGGCTCGGCGGCGGTACGCGCCCAGGCCGCCAGCGACCGCAGGCCCCCGTCGCGCAGTTCCTCGATGCGGTCGGCGACCAACGCCTCGGCGTCGTGCTCGCCGGTCAGGTCGTACATGCCGGTGCTGTGCATGTCGACGCAGTAGGGGCAGATGTTGGCGGTGGAGACGGCAGTCGCCACCGCCTCCTTGACGTCGCGGCCGATGGTGTTGCTCGGCAGCATCGGCTCACGCATGAGCATCCAGTACGCGGCGGCCAACTCCGGCACCGGCGAGTGCAGTTGCACAGGCGGGCTGACCAGGCCCATCTCGTCCGCGGTCTGCTGGTAGACGGTCCGCAGCAGCCCGGTGGCGGCGCCGACCGGCACCGGCGTGACGTACTTGACCTGCCGCTGCGCGACCGACGCCGCGATGCGTCTGGCGACCATGCCGTCCTCCTCGTGCACGGGCCGCGCCGCACTCGGCGCGAGGGTGCCTGTGGACCTGGATACTGGCGGCACGGACGGCGCCGCAAGCGTTCGTGGCGGTCAGAGCACGCTCGGAGAAACACCGGCGTCCGGCGTTTCACGACGACCACTCCCGCTGCCATTCATCGCGTTTACCTGTGTGCTATCCATATCGCTTCGACGTCGGGGAATACCGGCGCGGCCCGGTTACCGCACAGACGATTCCGCGCGCTGTTGCCCGACCGTATTCCTGCGCACGCCGGGAGATGCGTGGCGTGCGACGCCGATCGCACGATGTGGCGGCAGCGGACGGGCTGACGCGCCCCGGCGCCGCCGGGCGATCCACCCACGGCCGCAGGCCGACAGCCCGCCCAGGAATCCGTAGACGGCGGGCACAAACGGCCGGCAGACGCCGGAAAGAGTCCCGTCGAGGAGGTGACGTGATGAGTTCCGAACCCGAATCCCACGGCTGGACGATGACGCTCGAGGCGTTTGCCGACACGATCATTCCGGGCGAGAAACGCTTTCCCGAGGACCGTGCGATTGCCGGGGTTTCCACCGGCGGAGGCGCGGTCGCGTCCGGCGCCCTCGACATGCTCACCCACCCGGCCGGCGGTCTCGCCGAATCGCTGGACGGCCTGGTGGCGCTCCTGAACGGGCACGCGGCGGAGTACGCGGCGGAGCGCGGTCTGGACCTGGACGCCGACCTGCCCGCGTTCGTCGCGCTGGACTATTCGCACCGGGCGGCACTGGTGCAGATCCTCACCGCCCCGGAGCACCCGGAGAAGAGCATCTGGGTGGGGATGGCCCTGTTCAGCAACATGGCCTTCGACAGCGCCGCGCACCTGAGCACGCCGCAGGCCCTCGCCGAGGGTCACCCCGGCCTGATGACCATCGGATACGCGCCGCCCGGGCCGGACGGCCTCTGGCGCTTCGGACAGTTCTCGTACGGACGGCAACTCGCCGCCCTCCACCCGCGGACCACCACGACGGGGAGCCCTTCATGACCAGTATCGAGAGCACCGACGTCGTCGTGATCGGCAGTGGTTTCGGTGGGGCGATCGCCGCCTACCACCTGGCCGCCGGCGGGGCCCGTGTGGTCGTCCTCGAACGAGGACCGTGGTTGGACGCCGACGAGTTCGACCACGACTTCAAGCTGGGCGCCTCGTACACCCGGATCTTCGACTTCGTGGTCGGCGACGGGATGAGCGTGCTCAGCGGCAACTGCGTGGGCGGTGGCAGCGTGGTCTACTTCGCCACCATGCCGCGCGCGCCGCGCTTCGTCTTCGAGCGGCGCGGCAGCATCGGCCGCCGCATGTGGCCTGCGGCCATCAACCGGGACACCCTCGACCCCTGGTACGACGTGGTCACCGAGTCCCTGCCGGTGACGCCGCAGGGCTGGGAGACGGTGCCGTACGGCGGCGGACTGTGGGCGGCGGCCTGCGCACACGCCGGCCGGACGGCCAACCCGGTGCCGTCGGCGGTGAACGTCGACGAGTGCACCAACTGCAACTGGATGATGGCCGGCTGCCGCTTCGACGCGAAGAAGTCGTTGCTGCTCAACTACCTGCCGGGTGCCGTCGCCCACGGAGCGCAGATCCGTCCGCTGCACGAGGTGCAGCACCTGTCCCGCACCGACGACGGCGGCTACCGGGTGCACTTCCGGATCGTCGACGACGAGGATTACCGGGTGTTGCACGACACCGGCGCGATCGACGCGAAGATCGTCATCTTGGCTGCCGGCGCGGGCGCGACGCCGGTCATCCTGCAACGGTCGGAGGCGACGCTGGGCCGCATGCCGCATGCTGTCGGGCGCTACTTCTCCGGCAACGGCGAACGCCTCAACACCGCCGCGTTCGACGAGGACAAGGTCCGTGAGGTGCTGGGGCTGAGCCGTCCGGACGGGGTGCCGTACGAGGCGCACCAGATCGGCCGTGGACCGGTCGTGGCGAGCTGGGACCGGCTCGACCCGGACCTTCCGGAGTACGAGCGGTACTCGCTGGAGCAGCTCTACTTCCCGCCCGGGCTGGGCACGATCCTGGCACAGGCCCCGGACGCCAGCGGCCCCACCTGGTTCGGCGTCGACAAGAAGGACTTCCTTCGCAAGTGGAAGTCCTGGCTCACCATCTTCACGATGTCCGAGGACGACAACGAGGGCGTGTTCGGGGCACCACCGGAGACCGGCAACGCGCGCCGCTTCTCGCAGCAGATGCTCGGCCACGGCCCGCTGAGCTACCGGCCGACGTCCAACACCCTGCGCGGCTGGGGGCTCGCCGACGCCGACGTACGGGACATCCTCGAACGCGACGGCCTCGCGAAGGTCATGCCGTGGACAAATGACCTGGTCGGCGCGTACACCGTGCACCCGCTGGCGTCCTGCCGGATCGGCGACGATCCGGAGACGTCCGCCCTGGACGACGGGCACGAGCTGCGCAACCATCCCGGCATCTTCGTCACCGACGGCTCGGCGGTGCCCGGCGCGCTCACCGTCAACCCGGCACTCACCATCTCGGCCCTCGCCGAGCGGGCCATGCCCGGAATCGTCCGCGCCGCACAGGAACGCGGCGTGCGGGTCACCTACGGGGCACCGCCGCCCGCGCCGGTGGCCAGCTCGCGCGTCGCCGCCGGCTCGCCACATCCGGCAGCGGCCCGCTGATCCCCGCGCGGCGCCCGTGGCCGGGCCACGGGCGCCGCGCCGCACAGGAGAGGACCGCCATGGCTCTACTGATCGCTCGGGCGACTCGGGGCGCTGCGATGAGGCAGATCCGCTACGTCGCCCCGGTGCCACCGCACGCGGCCACCGGCCTCGTGCGCACTGTGTACCGGCAGATGGAGCGGGATTTCGGCATGCTTGCCACACCTGTCGCGCTGCACGCCGCCGCACCGGACGTGCTCGCCGCGTGCTGGTCCCTGCTGCGCGAGACACTGCTCGCCCAGGGGACCGTCAGCCGCGCGACCAAGGAACTCGTCGCGGCGGCGGTGTCGGTCGGCAACGCCTGCCCGTACTGCGTGGACGTACACGGCGCGGCACTGACCGGACTGGCCGGAACGGACCGCGACGCCGCGGTCTTGGCGGCGGACCGGATCGACGACCTCCCCGACGCCGGGACGAGGGCACTGGCCCGGTGGGCGCGGGCCAGCGGCCAGATCGAGGGTCGCCCCACCCCGCCGTTCGCGCCGGCCGACGCGGCGGAGCTGATCGGCGTCGCCGTCGCGTTCCACTATCTCAACCGGATGGTGAACATCTTCCTGCCGGACTCGCCGGTGCCCGCGCCGATGCGCCGGCTCGGCGCGGACCGCTCGCGCCGGATGGCCGCCCGGCTCCTCGGCCCGCTCGCCCGCCGGAGGGTCGTGCCCGGCACCGTTCTGCCGCCGCTGCCGCCGGAAGCCTCGCCACCCGACCTTGCGTGGGCGGACGGGCACGCCACCATCGCCGACGCGGTGGCCCGGACGGCGGCGATCGACGCGGCGGGAGAACGCAGCGTGCCGGTCCGGGTCCGCTCGCTGGTGCTCACCCACCTGGTCCGGGGCACCGCGCCGCCCGGCCCAACTGAACGGCACCGGATCACCGAGGCTGTCGCCGAGCTTCCACCTGGCGACCGGGCCGCCGGCGAGTTGGCCCTGTTGACGGCGCTCGCCTCGTATCGGGTCACCGAACGGGAGGTCGAGGCGTTCCGGCAACAGCAGCCGGCCGACGCCACGCTTATCGACCTGACGTCCTGGGCGAGCCTGGCCGCCGCTCGGCAGGTCGGGCTGCGGCTCCGCGCCGATCTGGTCGCCGTGTCCGAGGCACGGGTCGAGGAGGCCGGCCGGTGAGCGAGCCCGCCGCGCGGCGCAATCCGTGGGTCGCGCTGGCGGTGCTGTGCCTGGGCAACTTCCTCATCCTGCTCGACACGAGCATCGTCAACACCGCAGCACCGCAGATCATGCGCGATCTCGACACCGGCATCGACGAGATCCTCTGGGTGTTGAACGCCTACCTCCTGGCGCTGGCGTCGTTGCTCATCGTCGCCGGCCGGTTGGGTGACCTGCTGGGCCCGCGCCGGGTGTTCGTCGCCGGACTCGCCGGATTCGCGGTGGCCTCCCTGCTGTGTGGGGCGGCGCGGACCCCGGGTGAGCTGATCGCCGCCCGGGCCGTGCAGGGTCTCGCGGCGGCCACCCTGCTGCCCCAGGCGCTGGTGCTCATCTCCGCTATCTTTCCGCCGGCCCGGCGGGGAGCCGCGTTCGGCATCTTCACCGCCGTGGCCGGGCTGGCGGCGGTCAGCGGACCCACGCTGGGCGGGCTGCTCCTGACCGACCTCGGCTGGCGCTGGATCTTCCTGATCAACATTCCGCTCGGCGTCGCCGGGGTGGTGGCCACGCTACGGCTGGTGCCGGATCTGCGATCACCCCGCCCGTCCGGCTTCGACCCGGTCGGCGTGCTGCTCGCCACGGCCGGTCTGGTCGCCGTCGCCTACGCGCTGGTCGAGGGCGAACGACTGAGTTGGGGTCCGGCGATCGGCGCCGTGACGGTGCCGATGATCCTGGTCGCCGGCGTGGTGATGCTGCTCGTCTTCGTCGGCTGGGAACGCCGGCACCGCGCACCGCTGGTGCCGACCCGACTGTTCGGCGACCGTACCTTCACCGTCGCGGTCGTCATCACAATGAGCACGTCGTTCGCGCTCTACGGCTTCCTGCTGGTCTTCGTCATCGAGACCCAGACGTTGCTCGGCATGAGCCCGCTGCTGGCCGGGGTCACCGCGCTGCCGTGGACGCTGACACTCAGCGCCGTGGCCCCCGTCGCCGGTCGCCTCACCGACCGGGTCGGCGGTCGGCTCCTGCTGATGGTCGGGCTGGCGGCGTTCGCGGCCGGGGTGTTCGCGGTGGCCGTCGTCCCGGGGACGGACGCCACCCCGGCGACGTTCGTGCTACCGCTGATGCTGGTGGGGGTCGGGATGGGGGCGGCCATCGCACCCACCACGACCGAGGCGATGCGGGCCGTACCACAAGTGCTGGGCGGGGCGGCGTCCGGCGTGCTCAACACCGCGCGTCAGGTGGGCGGGGTGCTCGGTGCCGCGGTCGCCGGCGCGCTGCTCCAGCACCGGCTGGTCGACGGACTGCACGCCAGCGTCACCGCCCGCGCCGAGCAACTGCCGCCGGAGTTGCGTCCCGCCTTCGTGGACGGCTTCGAACGGGCCGCCGCGCACGGACTGAATCTGGGCGCGGGCCAGCACGGTGGGGTGAGTCCGCCGCCCGGTCTCGCCGCCGGCCCGGCACAGCGGTTCTCGACGGCGGCGGCGGACGCGTTCGCCGACGCCTTCCTGCCGGCGGCGCGGGCGACGCTCACCCTGGTCGCCGTCGTCCTGCTGTGCGCCGCCGTGCTCGCCGCGTTCGTCAGGCGTCGGGCCACGGTCGCGCAGCCACCCGCCGTCGTACCCCCTGTCGCCGTGTCCACAGCCGGTGCGTCCACCCGCGACCAGCGCGATCGTCGACGACCGGCACCGCACCGGCACGTCCGCACGTCGGAAGGTGCGGCGGGAACAGGCCCGGTGCCAAGGTCGTGATGCGGATCGGCGCGCACCGGCCGGCACGGGTTCCTCCGCCACACGTCTTCCCCGCGAAACCCGTCCCGCCCGCCGATCGACGCGCCGCACCATGTCCTGCCCACGCCGTGACCCGAAGGAGCATTCTGTGGATCTCACCAACGCCCCGCCCCGGGCGGAGCTCGTGCGCCGCGCCGCCGAGCTTGCGCCGCTGCTTCAGAAGAACGCCCTCTGGCAGGAGGAGAACCGCCGCCTGCACGACACCACGATCGAGGCGTTGACCGACGCCGGCCTGCTGCGGATGCGGGTGCCCACCCGCTACGGCGGCTACGAGTCGGACATGCGCACCGTCGTGGAGGTGATCGCCGAGATCGCCCGGGGCGACGGCTCGACGTCCTGGACCCTGTCAGTCTGGGCGATCAGCACCTGGATGGCCGGCCTGTTCCCCGACGAGGTGCAGGACGAGATCTTCTCCGTGCCGGACGTGCGGATCAGCGGCATCCTCAGTCCGTCCGCGGTCGGCGTACCCGCCGACGGCGGCATCGTCCTCAACGGCAAGTGGTCGTTCAACAGCGGCGTCCAGCAGAGCTCGTGGAACACCAACGCGGCGGTCCTGGCCCACCCGAACGGCGAGTACGAGCCGATCATGGTTGCCGTGCCGATCTCCGAGCTGGAGATCATCGACGACTGGCACACGGCCGGTCTGCGCGGCTCGGGCAGCGTGACCACCGTGGCGAAGGACCTCTTCGTGCCGCAGGCGCGCGTACTACCGATGGGCCCGGTCCTGCAGGGCGTCCACCGGTCGGTCCTCAACGCCTCCTCGCCGGTCTTCCAGGCGCCGTTCATGCCGACCGCCTGCACCACCATCGGGGCCACCGCGTTGGGCCTCGGCCGCGCCGCACGGGACGCCTTCTTCGAGCGACTGCCCGGCCGCAAGATCACCTACACCAGCTACGAAAGTCAGGCGGAGGCGCCGCTGACGCACCTTCAGGTAGCGGAGGCGACGACCAAACTCGACGAGGCCGAATTCCACGCCTACCGGGCGGCGGACCGGCTGGACGGCAAGGCCGCCCGGTCCGAGCAGTGGACGCTGGAGGAGCGCGCCCGTACCCGGCTCGACCTGGGTGCGACGTGCCAGCGGACCAAGGAGGCCGTGGACATCCTGAACACGGCCAGCGGCGGCTCGTCGATCTACAACACGGTGCCGATCCAGCGCATCGAAAGGGACGTGCAGACCCTCAACCTGCACGCCATCATGCACCCCAACACCAACCTCGAGCTGTACGGGCGGATCGCCTGCGGCCTGGAACCCAACACCCTCTATCTGTGACGGGCCGGGTGGCCTCGACCGGACCGACCCGCCGAGGCCACCGTCCCTGCCCGACGAGCGGAAGGACCGACCCGTGACCCAGCAGGACGTCATTTCCGACCTCACGGCCGAAGGCGACGACATCGACCGTCTCGTCGCCGACCTCGACCCGGCCGAATGGTCGCGCCCCACCCCCGCCCCCGGCTGGACCATCGCCCACCAGATCGCCCACCTCGCGGCGACGTTCCGACTCGCGGGGACGGCGGCGGCCGAGCCCGAGGTCTTCCGGGCGATGACCGCCCGCCTCAGCAGCGACTTCGACGCCAACGTCGACGCCGCGATGGCGCCGTACCTCGCCGAGCCACCGGCGACCCTGCTCGACCGGTGGCGTGCCGAACGCGCCACCGCCGAAAAGGCACTCGCCGCGGTGCCGGCCGGTGAGATGGTGCCCTGGCTGGTCCGGCCACTGCCGGCCCCGGTGCTGGCCGCCGCCGGCATGATGGAGCTGTTCGGTCACGGCCAGGACATCGCCGACGCTCTGGCGGTACGTCGGCAGTACACCGACCGGATCGGTCACCTCGTCGGATTCGCCGTCCGCACGTGGGACTTCGGCTACCAGGCCCGCGGCCTGTCCACGCCGGACGTGCAGTTCCACTGGTCGCTCACCGGCCCGTCCGGGCAGCAGTGGGAGTTCGGGCCCGCCGACGCGGAGCAGCGGATCAGCGGGCCCGCCGCGGACTTCTGCCTCCTGGTGACCCGCCGGCGGCACCGCCAGGACCTGTCCCTGGTGGCCAGCGGACCGGACGCCGACCAGTGGCTGAACATCGCCCAGGCGTACCGGGGCCCGGCCGGAGCCGGCCGCACTCCCGGCCAGTTCACCGTCGGCGACTGACCGCCTCGATCCCGCCCGTCACGGCGCCCGGTTCCGCTCGGAGCCGGGCGCCGTCCTGACGGCCCCTGGCGACGCCGGCGTGCAACGGCCGGCGTGGAGAGGAGAATCCGTGTCCGCGCGCCGCAGCGGTCCGACCGGACCCGAGACCAGGCCGACGGTACGGGCGCTACGCGGCGCCGTGCAGGTGCCCCGCGACAGCCCTGATGACATCGCGCAGGCCACCGTCGAGCTGCTCACCGCAGTCCTCGAACGCAACGGGCTGACCGGGGACGACCTGATCAGCGTCCTGTTCACCGTCACTCCGGACCTGCGCACCGCCTTTCCGGCCACGGCTGCCCGCCGGATGGGCCTGCACGACGTGCCCCTGCTGTGCGCCACCGAGATCGGCGTACCCGATGCCCCGCCCCGGATCATCCGGCTGCTGGCACACGTGCACACCGACCGCCCGCGCGACGGCCTCCTGCACGTCTATCTCGGCGGAGCGGCAGCACTACGCCCCGATCTGCCTACCCTCGCCTGAACCCACCTCACCCGCGCCGCGCGCCGCGGCGCGGGTGCTGGGAGCACAGTCGGTCGCCCGGCGGCGGGCTGCCGCCGGGCGACCGGTGGGTGGAGATCAGGAGACGCGCAGGCAGGGCGGGTTGCGGCGGGTGCCGTCGGCGGCGACGCAGTGGGCGTTGTACTCGTCGAGGAGTCGCTGCGCCTCCTCGGTCGCCTGGGTGAAGCGCTCGGCCGGGTCGGCGTCGTGCAGGAGCACGTCGTGCATGGCTCGCGCGTTCACGTCCTGCATGCCGCCGAAGTCGCCGAAGAGCGCGCCCCGGGCGGCCGGCGAAGACCCGGACGCGGCGAGCTGGTCGACACCGACGCGGGCGTGCGGGTTCTGCGCGAACCAGCCCTCCCGCTCCAGCAGGTCCACAGCGCTGAGGGTGATCGGCAGGTAGCCGCTGACCCGGTGCCGGTCGGCCGCGTTGCGCGGGCTGTTGAGGTACTGCATGAACGCCAGGGCGCCGTCCTGCACCGCCGGGTCGAGGCCTGCGGTGAGCCAGAGGGAGTCCCCGCCGATCAGGTTGCCCACGTACGGCGCCGCCTCGTTGTGCGGCAGTCGGGCGGCAACCACGTCGAAGCCACCGTCCCGGCCGGCTTGCACCAGGTGCGGCGCGGCCACCGAGGAGCTGACGGTGAGCGCGGCCCGCTGCTCGGCGAACGCCATGAAGGTGCCACCCCAGCAGGTGCTCGGGTCCATGTCCTCGGTGTAGAGGAAGTAGCCGTCCCGGTGCAGCTGTCGCCACCAGCCGACGAACGCGAGCATCTCCGGGGAGGACAGGTCGACCGTGCGGGCCCGTCCGGACCGGCCGTTGTCGTGGTCGGCCAACAGGCCGCCCTGCTGGGCGATCGCCTGTTGGAAGATCCAGCCGTGGTTGGGCCAGGTGATGGCGTACTCCGGGCCGTCGGGCAGGGCGGCCACCGACTTGCACGCCGCCGCCACCTCGGCCCAGGTGGACGGGACGGAGGTGACGCCTGCGGCGGCGAGCATCGTGGTGTTGGCGTACAGCAGGGCGGTGGACGCCAGGGTCGGCATCGAGGCGAGATCACCGTCGACCGTGTAGAAGTCGCGGACCCGCGGCAGGACGTCGTCGAGCACTACCGCCTCGCCCAGGATCTCCCGCCGGCCGGCGATCGCGCGGGTGACCGAGGTGAACAGCGGCTGACCCGCCGTGTCCACCATGTCACGTGCCTCCTGGGTGGCGGTGAGGTAGATCTGGGCCACCGCCGGCGCGACACCCCGGTCGGCGGCCTCGGCCACCACCCGCGGCAGGTCGTGGAAGTCGTGTCCGGTGACGACGACCTCGTACTCGGGATGCCGGGCGTTGAAGCTTGCCGCCATTTCCCGGGTCTGATCCAGGAAATGTGGCGTGTTGTAGTAATGGAGCCAGAACTCCACGACGGTTCTGCCGCTCATCGCTGTCGTTCTCCCTTCCGAGGACAGTTGTGCACTGCGTCCGCCCCCGCCGTTTCGGCATTTACGGAATTCGCTCGTTCCTGAGTCATGATTCGGGTCGGCCGGGCGGAGTCGCATCTCTGTGCGTGCGGTGCGGGCCTCACCGCCCGACCGACACCCAGGTGGCCTCCGCACGGGCGGCCACCGCTCCGTCGGCGCCGTACAGCGTGGTGCGCACCAACGCCTTGCGACCCTCGACGCGGACGGCCCGGCCGACCACGAGGCACACGTCGCCGGCCCCGGGCAGACGGTCGACGACGACCGCCAGCCGACCCAACAGGTGGGTCCGACCAGCCTTGATCACGGTCCACCCGCCCGGGCAGTCCAGCGCCGCCCACACGGCGAGCCGGGCCGGCACCCCGTCGACCGGCAGCACCACGGTGGCGGCGATACCGCCGTCTGGCGTCCGCCGGGGCCGGATCCGCAGGCCGTCCGGACGCCGGGGGCCGCAGACGAAGCAGGTGGGCAGGTGGTGCGCCCCGTGCCGGGCCACCCACCCGTCGGCGGCGTCGAGGGGGGCCGGCGGCACCGCGGGGATGTCCTCCCCCCTGGGTACGACAGTGGCGACCAGCCGGCCACCCGAGGTGTGCAGGACGGCTCCCGAGGTGCCCCCGCGTAACGCCAGCGGCACGTGTAGCGGGGCGGGGCTGTGCAGCGTCACCTCCGGCACCGGCGGCGGCGCGGGCAGGGCGGCGGCGACCAGACCGCACGTCCAGCCGCCGTTGCCCGCACCGGGCGGCCCGCCGTAGCGGGGTTCGACCCGCAGCCACCGCGTCGGCCCGCTCACGGTCAACACCGGGCCAGCATCCGGACCGGGTCGGCGAGCAGGTCGGCGACGTCGCGCAGCACACCGGAGGCGAGGTCGCCGTCGACCACGCGGTGGTCGAATGAGAGCGCCAACGTGGTGACCTTGCGTACGGCGAGCGCGCCCTCGTGCACCCACGGCATGTCGCGGATCTGGCCCACCGCGAGGATCGCCGACTCACCGACGTTGGTGAGGGGCGTGCCACCGTCCACTCCGAACACTCCGGTGTTGGTGATGGTGATGGTGCCGCCGGTCAGGTCGGAGGGGGTGGACCGCCCGGCGCGCGCGGTGTCCACCTGGTTCTCGATCGCCGCGGCGAGCGCCGGCAGCCGCAGCGCGTGGGCGTCCTTCACCTTGGGTACGAGCAGCCCGCGCTCGGTCGCCACGGCGATGCCGAGGTGGACGTGGTCGCGCAGGACGATCTCCCGGGCGGGCTCGTCCCACCAGGCGTTGATCATTGGTCGCCGCTCCACAGCGAGCAGCAGGGCCCTCGCCACGAACAGGAGAGGGCTGACCCGCCGCTGCTGGAACTCGGGCATCTCGCGCAGCCGGGCCACCGCCTCGACGGTCGCGGTGACGTCGGTCTGCACCCAGGTGGTCACGTGCGGCACGGTGGCCGCCACCTGGGTCATCGCGTCGGCGGTCGATCGGCGTACGCCACGGACGGGGATGCGCGTCGGCGTGCCGGGCGCGACAGCGCGCCTGATGTCGTCGCGGGTGATCGCCCCCGCCGGGCCGGTGCCGGCGACCGTACCCAGGTCGACGCCGAGGTCACGGGCCAGCCGCCGGGCCGGCGGTGTGGCCTGCACCGCGTTGCCGCCGGGCGCGACCGACGGCCGGGGCCGGTGGGCGCGCTGCTCACCGGGGCCGGCTTCCCCACCCGGGGTGAAGCCGTAGCCGACCAGGGCGGGCGCGCGGTGCGAGCCGGCGCCGACGAGCTCCGCGCGGTCTTCGGCCGGGTCGGCAGCGGCCAGCTCGACCGCCCCGACCGGCGCGGACGCGCGGGACGCGGCCAGCCCGACGGGCGCGGTGGCCGGCTCGACCGACGTGGCCGGTCCGGCCGAAGTGGCGTCCATCTCGGCGGAGTCGACGCTGACGGCGACGGCGATCAGCGGCGTGCCGACGGGCACCGTGTCGCCCTCGGCCACCAGCAGCTCGGCGACGCGGCCCGCAAACGGGCTGGGCAGCTCGACCGCCGCCTTCGCGGTCTCGATCTCGATCAGGATCTGGTTGATGGCTACCGTGTCCCCGGGCCGTACCCGCCAGGTGAGGATCTCCGCCTCGGTCAGGCCCTCGCCCACGTCCGGAAGGTTGAAGTGCCGTAGCTCGCCCATTGTCACTCCGCGGTCATCCGGTCCACCGCGGCCAGGATGCGGTCGACGCCGGGCAGGTAGTGGCTCTCGGTCCGCGACGGCGGATACGGCGCGGAGTAGGAGCCGAGCCGCTCCACCGGGGCCTCCAGGTGGTAGAAGCAGCGTTGTGCGACGCGGGCCGCCAACTCGGCGCCGAACCCGCTGAACACCGGCGCCTCGTGCACCACGAGGCAGCGGCCGGTACGCCGCACCGAGGCCAGCACCGTCTCCTCGTCCAGCGGATTGAGCGAACGGATGTCGATGACCTCCAGAGACGTCGGGGACGCCTCCGCAGCCTCCAGGCAGGTCTTCACCATCGGCCCGTACGTGAGGACTGTGACGTCCCGCCCGGGGCGGACCACTGCCGCCCGGTCGAACGGCAGCGCCCGTCCGAGGTCCGTGTCGACAGGTCCCCGTTCCCAGTAACGGCGCTTCGGCTCGAAGAAGATCACCGGGTCCGGGCAGGCGATGGCCTGCTGGATCAGGGCGTACGCGTCGCCGGGGCTCGCGCAGGTGACCACGCGCAACCCGGGCGTGTGGGTGAAGTACGCCTCCGGCGACTCGCCGTGATGCTCCGGAGCACCCACCCCGCCGCCGAAGGGCACCCGCACCACGACCGGAAGCGCGATCCGGCCGGAGGTCCGGGCCCGCAGCCGGGCGAGCTGGGTGGTGATCTGGTTGAACGCCGGGAAGACGAACCCGTCGAACTGGATCTCGCAGACCGGCCGGTAGCCACGGAGCGCCAGCCCGATCGCGGTACCCACGATGCCGGACTCGGCCAGCGGGGTGTCGAGCACCCGGCTCTCCCCGAAGTCCTTCTGCAGACCGTCGGTGACCCGGAACACCCCGCCCAGCCGACCGACGTCCTCGCCCATCACCAACACCGCCGGGTCCTGCTCCATCGCCTTGCGCAGGCCCTCGTTGATGGCTCGCGACAGCGCCCACGTGCGCGTGGTGTGCCCGGCGACCGGGGGCGGCGGTTCGACGACGACGGCGCGGGGCGGCGGCTCCGCCACGGCATCCGGCCGGTCGGCCCGCACCTCGTCGGCGAGCTGCTGGTGCCCGACGGCGTACACGTGCGACCAGATGACGTCCGGGGCCGGCTCGGCCAGGTCCAGGCATCGCCGGCGCAGCTCCGCGCCCCGCGCGTCGACCTCGGCGTCGACGTCTGCGAAGAAGGCCGGGTCGGCGGCTCCGGTACGGGTGAGGTGAGCGCGGACCCGGGTGATCGGGTCGCGCAGCCGCCACCGTTCCAGCTCCGCCTGCTCCCGGTAGCGGGTGGGGTCGTCGGAGGTGGTGTGCGGTCCCATCCGGTAGGTGACCGCCTCGATCAACGTCGGCCCCTGGCCGGACCGGGCGTTCTCCATCGCGGCCCGGGTGACAGCCAGGCAGGCAAGCACGTCGTTGCCGTCCACCCGGATGCCGGGAAAACCGAAGCCGGCGGCCCGCCGGTACAACGGCACCCGCGACTGCTTCTCGGTCGGCACCGAGATGGCCCACTGGTTGTTCTGGCAGAAGAACACGACCGGCGCGTTCTGCGCCGCGGACCACACGAACGCCTCGTTGACGTCGCCCTCGCTGGTGGCGCCGTCGCCGAAGTAGACGATGGCGGCCTCGTCGACGCCGTCGCGCTGGATTCCCATCGCATAGCCGGTGGCGTGCAACGCGTGGCTGCCGATGACGATGGCGTACGGATGCAGTCGGTGGGCGGCGTGGTCCCAGCCCGAGTGCGCGACGCCGCGGAACGAGGCCAGCACGTCCGCCGGTGGTACTCCCCGGCACCAGGCGACGCCGTGGTCGCGGTAGGTGGGGAAGACCATGTCCAGGGCGGTAAGTGCGCGCGCGGAGCCGACCTGCGCGGCCTCCTGGCCGAGCAGGGAGGGCCAGGCGCCCAGCTCACCCTGGCGGGCCAGGGCGAGCGCCTCGGCGTCGAGGCGGCGCACCAGCAGCAGGTCGCGGTACAGGCCGCGGAGGTCCTCGGTGGACACGTCGAGTCGGTAGTCCGGATGCTCCACCCGGTCACCGTCGGGGGTGAGTAGCTGGACGAGGTCCGGCTCGGGCGCGGGCGCCTCGCCCGTCGGTGTCTCGGGCAGGGGGTCGATGGTCATGTGCCACTCCTCCTCAGGGAACCGGCCGGCGGCGGGTTCAGGCCGGATGGTCGCGGTTCCGGGGCTGGCCGCCGGGCCACGGATCGACCCCGTGCGAGCAGACGTACGCCCGGCAGGTCGCGCGGTCCGTCGGACCGTGCACGGCCGTCCACCCGGGCGGGACGTCGATCGGGTACGGCCACAGCGACAACTCGCCGCCCGGGTTGACCAGCACGGAGAAGATGGCGTCGGAGACGTCGAAAGGGTTGGTCATCATGCTCTCCCGGCTCAGGTTCGCAAGGGTCAGGCCGCGACCGGGTCCAGGTGCCGCGCCAGCGCGGCAGGGCTGGGCGCGTCGAAGACCACGTCGATCGTGACCTCCAGACCCAGCACCGAGCGGATCCGACTGACAAGCCTCATTGCCTGCAGGGACTGCCCGCCCAGGTCGAAGAAGCTGTCGTCCGGACCGACCTGCGGCATGCCCAACACGTCGGCGAAGATCTCGCACAGTGCCCGCTCCCGCTCGGTGGCCGGCGCGCGGCCGGAGGCCGGAGCGGTCAGCTCCGGCACCGGCAACGCACGGCGGTCGACCTTGCCGTTGGAGGTGAGCGGAAGCCGGTCCAGCGTCACGACGACCGAGGGTGTCATGTAGTCGGGCAGCCGGCGGCCGACGTGCACGGTGAGGTCGGCGGTGTCGACGGGATCGCCGGCCGGGACCACGAAGCCCACCAGCCGGCGATCACCGCCCGGCGCCGGCACCGCGAGGACCGCGGCGTGCGCCACCGAGGGGTGCGTCTCCAGGGCCGCCTCCACCTCTGCCAACTCGACCCGGAAACCGCGGATCTTGACCTGGTCGTTGGCCCGGCCGCAGAAGTGCAGCACGCCGTCGGCGTCCCGGCGGACCAGGTCCCCGGTGCGGAACATCCGCTGCCCCGGCGGGCCGTACGGGTCGGCGACGAAGCTCTCCGCGGTGAGGTCGGGAGCGTCGGGGTAGCCCCGGGCCAGGCGTTCACCGGAAAGGTAGAGCTCGCCGACCACACCGTCCGGCACCGGCGCCAGCCGCTCGTCGAGCACCCGGTGCCCGACCCCGTGCAGCGGGCTGCCCATGGGCACCGCGCCGGACGGCGGCGTGGAGGCCGTCATCGGCGCGTGCATCGTGAACAGGGTGGCCTCGGTCTGGCCGTACGTGGCGCGGACGGTGAGGTCGGGGCAGTGTTCCAGGACCCCGCGCACCGCCTCGGCCGAGACGACGTCGCCACCGGTGAGCACCTCGCGTGCCCCGCTCAGGCAGGTCGGGTCCTCGTCGGCGAGGACCCGGAACAGCCCTGCGGTCAGGTGCAACCCGGTGACGCCGTGGTCGCGGATCAGCCGCCGCAGGGTCGCGGGATCCGGCACCCCGGGCGGGGCGACCACGACCCGGCCGCCGCGCAGCAGCGGCACCCACACCTCGTATGTGGACACGCTGAACGCGTGCGGTGCGAGCATCGGCACGACGTCGTGCCGGCCGCTGTCCCAGCACGGGTCGGCCACCAGGTCGAGCACCCCCCGGTGGGTCACCGCGACGCCCTTGGGCTGCCCCGTCGATCCCGAGGTGTACATGACGTACGCGACGCCGTCGGGTCGCGCCGGGACCGCTGGCGGCGCGCCGGCTTCGCTGGTTCCGTCGACGCGCAGCGTGCGGATCCCGATGGGCAGCGGGCGGTCCGCGGTGGCGGCGTGGGTGAGCGCCAACGTGGCACCGGAGCGGTCGAGGATCTGACGGATCCGCTCGTCGGGATGGGCCAGGTGCAGCGGCAGATAGGCGGCGCCCACCCGGAGCGTCGCGAGGAACGCGACCACCACGTCGGCCGAGCGCTCCAGCAGCACCGCCACCGGGGTCTGCGGGCGCGCGCCCCGGTCCGCCAGGCGGGCGGCCAGGCGGTCGGCCTCGGCGTCCAGTTCCCGGTAGCTGACGCGGCGCTGGCCGTCGACGACCGCAATGGCGTCCGGCGTCCGCAGCACCTGCGCGGCGAAACGTTCCTGAATGGAGGTGAATCGCATCACGCACCTCTTTTCCCCGACAGTTTTCAATGGCGCGAATTGGTGTTCCGACTTGCAGAAAGCGTCCCACCTGGATCACCGGGAGACATCTCCCGAATTGCCCTGACGGGGCGGGCGCGGTGGCGGATTCTGATCAGCGCACCGCTGACGCGTTCGGTGCGACGTCGAGGCGAAACAGATCGTCCGGGTCGACCCGGCGGCGGACCCGGTCGACCACGGCGACCTGGTCGGCGTCCAGGTGCAGCTGCGGCTGGTCGACGGTCTCGACGAAGGTAGGTGCCGTACGCCCGGTGTTCCAGGGCGTCAGCGTCCGGCGCACGGTCGCGCAGTGCCCACGGATGTCGTCGACCGTCACCAAACCGAACGGCATGCCCCCGCTGACGTAGGCGTAGCGGGCGGGGAGATGGTCGAGGATGCCGCCGTCCGGGTCGGGCACGGCCAGTGCCCCTCCGAGTTGACGCAGCTCGGCGTTGATCAGGGGGGAACCGGAGTCCGGCCCCACCGAGGCCAGGAACGCCGCCGCACCGGATTCGTCCAGCTCGTCGAGCAGCATGTGGTCGCCGACAAGCGGCACCGGCTCGGCCGGGTCCAGGTGGGTGGCGAGCACGTCGATCGGCCCGGCGGTGGTCCAGCTGTCCTGGATTGTCGGCGCCACGGCGCGCAGCGGACCGAGCAGCTCGTCGGCCACCCGCTGGGCGTCGGGCAGCTCGTCGGCGGTGGCCGCGAGCACCGCGCCGTCGACGCACACCACTGTTCCGGCGGACAGGGCAGACGGGATCACCCCCTCGATGGCCGGCAGGTTCATCACCCGAAACGTGGTCGTCGCCCGGTCCGGTGCGTGCCGGGTCCAGCCTCGCCACGCGTCCAGCAGGGCGGGCGCGTGGGCCGCCGGCCAGAACGCCGCGCCGGTCACCACGGCGGCCACCGGATGCAGCGCGACCTCGACGGCGGTGACCACGCCGAATCCACCGCCACCACCGCGCAGGGCGTGGAACAGCTCCGGATCGTTGTCCGCGTCCACGCGGCGGTACTCCCCGTCGGCGGTGACCAGTTCCACAGCCCGGACCCGGTTCCCCGCCAGGCCCACCTGCCGGCCGTAGAAACTGACTCCGCCGCGCAGCAGATAGCCGACGACGCCGACGGTGGGCGAGGAACCGTGCGGCGCGGCGAGCCCGTACGCGGCGGCGGCCTGCGCCACCTCGCCCCACCGGGTGCCCGCCGGCACCCGGGCCACCCGCGCCAGCGGGTCGATCGACACCCCGCCGGTCAGGCGGGTGCGTATCAGCAGGCCGCCGTCGACCGGCCGCGCGGCGGCGCTGCCGTGGCCCGTCGAGTGCACACGAACGTGCCAGCCGCGGCGGCGCGCGTCCAGGATCGCGGCGCGCACCTGCCCGACCGTGCGGGCGGTCACGGCGGCTGCCGGGCGTACGGGAGCCGCAAGGTTGAACACCTCGACGGCGGCCCGGTATCCGGCGTCCGCCGGGAACAGCGTCAGCCCGTCCACCTCACCGACATTGGTCACCACAGCCTCCAGGGGGTTCCGGCGCGCCGGTGGCCGGCGACGCGGGGTGTCAGCCCACCGCGAAGTGGGCCCGGGTGTACTCGCGGGTGGCCCGGGTGGGAAGGAAGACGGCGAAGCCCGCGTGGGTGTGCAGCATGGACATGTCGCGCCAGATCCGTTCCAGACGCTCACCGTGGCGTACCGCGCTCGAACCGGCCGTCGGGAACAGGTGCCGCTCGACGGCCTGCCAGCACAGCCGGATCACCTGTCGGCAGATGGTGGCCAGGCGCAGATCCTGCTCCCGGGTGAATGCCTCTGGTCCGGCGGCGCAGAGCGCGTTCCACTGGCGGACCGCGTCGCGCAGAGCGGCCTCGGCCGTCGCGATCATGCCGGTGGCCTCGCCGTACCAGATCTGGTAGTCGGGGTCCTCCGCGCGGCCGACGACCGGCGGGAATGCGGTCCGCCGCGACCGCATCAGCTCGCCGTAGACGTCCAGCGCGCCGTACGCCATGCCGATGGCGAGTGCGGCCACCTCGAACACCATGAAGCTGATCGGGCCGCCTCCGTACTGCGGGTTGCCGTGCAGCGTCCGGCCGGGCGTGCCTGCGCTCACGTCGACCTCACTGAGGTGGGTGTCCGGGAGGACGAACCTCGCGGGCAGGTCGGCGTCGACGGTGATGCTGTGCGATCCGCTGCCCCGCAGTCCGAGCTGCCCGCCCCAGTCGTCGAGTCGCCGCCACTGCTGCCGGGGTGCCACGAACAGCACCGGTCGAGGCGGCCCACCGTCGGTCGGCTCGGCCAGCGCGTGCCCGAGGAAGTGCGTGCCGTACGGCGCGCCGGAGCAGTAGTTCCAGGTGCCGGTGACCCTCCAGCGCCCGTCCGGGCCTCGGCGTGCGGTGCCGGAGGGAACGATCGTCGCCGGGCAGACGAAGTCGCCGCCGGCGAAGAGTTCCGCCTGGGCGGGCTCGTCGAACAGGGTCGCCACGGCGACCGCGTGGGTGGCGCCGAGGCAGTACATCCAGCCGGTCGACGGGCAGGCCCGGGCCAGTTCGGTAACCACGGCGAGGAAGGTGCCGATGTCTGTCTCGTAGCCGCCGTAGCGGCGCGGCACCAGCATCCGGTGGAACCCGGCGCGCTGGAACCGGGCGTGCACGTCCGAGGCGTAGAAGGTGCGGTCTTCGGTTTCGGCCTGCCGCTGGACCAGCAGCGGGGCCAGCTCCCGGGCGCGTTCGAGCAGTTCGGTGGGACTCGGGACGGGCTCCGGCGACGAGGCGGGCACCGACCCGGCCTGCTCCCTGACGACCGCCATGGCAGCACGCTCCTTCACCGTCGATCCTCGTCGCGTCCGCCGCGCCGGGTGGCGCGGACGGTCGCCCTGCCGCCGGTCCGCGGCCCGGCCAGCGTCACACCGCGCCGGCCGGACGGTCACCTTCCGGGTTGCGGTCTGCCGCAGGGGCCGGACAACGCCGCCGATGCCGACCGAGGGTGCGACCGCACCGCCGTCCGGGTCGCCCGGCGGCGCTGCGCACGCTGAGAGAAGGGGCGTCCCCGGGCTGCCGGTAGCGTCGATCGCGGTCACCACGGCCGTGCCGGCGCGCGCCCGGCCGTCGGGCCGCGCCGACCGCCACCACAGGCGGTGTCGGCTGGATTCCCCCGCAGGCCCCCGCAGGCCCGCCGAGCCCGGGCCCCGCACCGAAGGAGCCCCTCAGGATGGACACCGCGCCAAGCGTGACCACCGGCCGCCCACTGCTCAGCGGCATTCCGCTGTCGTACAACCAGGAGTTCCTCTGCGGTTTCGACCGCGGCGACGAGGAGGGCCCGTTCGGCCCGCACAACCACATCGTGCACGGCTGGCGGCTGCGCGGGCGGGTGGACGGCCCGACGCTGCGTTCGGCCCTGGGTGACCTGGTCGTCCGCCACGAGACCCTGCGGACCCGGATCGTCCGCGACGAAACCCAGCCGCACCAGGAGATCTTCGCCGCCGTCCTGCCCGACCTGGACGAACGCGAGGAGCGTGGCCTCGACGCCGAGGCCCGGGAGCTGCGGGTGGAGGAGCTGCTCAACGAGATCGAGTCCGGCGAGTTGCCGGTCGGCCGGCTGCCGCTGCTGCGCGCCACCCTGATCCGCTTCGACGACGACGACGCCCTGCTGGCCGTCGTCGTGCACCACACGGCGACCGACGGCTGGTCGGTGCGCGTCCTCGCCCGCGACCTGGCCGACCGGTACGCCGCCCGACGCGGACACCCGGGCCACGACCTGCCGCCCACCACCCCCTACCGGGAGTACGCACGATGGCAGCGGTCGCTGCCTGCGGAGTCGGCGGAGCCCGCCCGGCGGTACTGGCGCGACGAGCTGCGCGAGGCGCGGATCTTCGCGGTGCCCACGGACCGGCCCAAGTCGACCGGCCTGCCGGAGTCCACCGCCGTGTACCGGTTCCTCATCGACTCGTCGCTTGTCGCACCGGCGCTCCACGTGGCCCGGGCCACCCGCAGCACTCCGTTCATGGTGCTGCTGGCGGCCTTCACGGTGCTGGTGAGACGACGGACCGGCGCGGACGACGTCGTGGTGCCGACGTTCTCGCCCGGCCGCGCCGACGACCGGTTCACCTACACCGTGGGCCCGTTCTTCAACCTGCTGCCACTGCGTACCCGGTTCGAGGGCTGCCGGACGTTCCTCGACGTCGTGGCCCGCGTACGACGGTCCTGCCTGGACGGCTACGGCCACGACCTGCCGTTCCCGCAGATCGCCGCCGAGGCCCCCGAGCTGATGCTCCCGGTGATGGGCGACGACGGCGCGGCCTGCGTGTTCCAGGTCTTCCCGTTCCCCTTCGTGCTCGACGACGAGTGGGTGGGCGACCTCGTCTGGACGGAGATGCGTCGACGCCTGCTCTCCCAGCAGGTCGGTTCGGACGTGCCGAACGGCGCACTGTGGACGCTCAACCTCGATCCGGCCGGGGACGTGGTGGGCAGCGTGCAGTACAACAGCAACCTCTACGACGAGCGCACGATCATCGAGTTGGTCCGCGGCTACCGCGAGGTGCTGGCCGAGGTCGTGTCGGCGGCCGACGGCCCGCTGCGTTCGGCCTGACCGATGCCGCAATCGAGAAGACCCGTGGCGGCCGGGACCGCTGCCAGGATGAGGACAACCTCCACTCCGGCCGCCCGACGACGGCCGCGCACTCTCCGACGTTTCCCACCCGCCCGGATCGTGGCGTCGGCGGGCGCCCGCGCGCGAGTGGAGTACGACGCAGGAGGTGCCCGATGACCCAGGCCGCCCAGGCGCGCTCGACGGCCCCCGGCCCGGAGCCGGACGGCGGCACGGCCCGCCGGTCCACCCGCCCGCTCACCGGCGACGAGTACGTGGAGAGCATCCGCGACTCCCGGGAGATCTATCTGTACGGTGACCGGGTCCGCGACGTGACCACGCACCCGGCGTTCCGCAACCCGGTCCGGATGACCGCCCGCCTGTACGACGCGCTGCATGATCCGCAACACCGCGCCGAGCTGACCGGGCCGACCGACAGCGGCAGCGACGGCTGGACACATCGCTTCTTCACCACCCCGCACAGCGCGGAGGATCTGGTGGGCGCGCAACGGGCCATCGCGGCGTGGGCCCGGATGAGCTACGGGTGGATGGGGCGCAGCCCCGACTACAAGGCGTCGTTCCTCGGCACGCTGGGCGCCAACGCCGACTTCTACGACCCGTTCGCCGACAACGCCCGCCGCTGGTACCGGGAGTCGCAGGAGCGGGTGCTGTTCTGGAACCACGCCATCGTGCACCCGCCGGTGGACCGCAACCGCCCGGTGGACGAGATCGCCGACGTGTTCATCCACGTGGAGCGGGAGACCGACGCCGGGGTGGTGGTGAGCGGGGCGAAGGTGGTGGCCACGGGTTCCGCGCTTAGCCACTACAACTTCGTGGCGCACTACGGTCTGCCGATCAAGAAGAAGGAGTTCGCCCTGGTGGCGACAGTCCCGATGGACGCGGCCGGGGTGAAACTGATCTGCCGCCCGTCGTACGGGGCAGCCGCCGCGGCGATGGGCAGTCCGTTCGACTATCCCCTCTCGTCCCGGCTGGACGAGAACGACACGATCCTCGTGCTGGACAAGGTGCTGATCCCCTGGGAGAACGTCTTCGTCTACGGCGACATCGGCAAGGTGCAGACATTCGCCGGCCGGTCGGGGTTCGTCGAACGGTTCACCTTCCACGGCTGCACCCGGCTGGCCGTCAAGTTGGAGTTCATCGCCGGGTTGCTGGCCAAGGCCCTGGAGATCACCGGCACCCAGGACTTCCGGGGCGTGCAGGCCCGGCTGGGTGAGGTACTTGCCTGGCGCAACCTGTTCTGGGGTCTGTCCGACGCCGCCGCGCGCAATCCGGTGCCCTGGCGTAACGGCGCGGTGCTGCCCAACCCGCAGTACGGCATGGCGTACCGCTGGTTCATGCAGATCGGGTATCCGCGGGTCCGCGAGATCATCCAGCAGGACGTGGCCAGCGGCCTGATCTACGTCAACTCTGCGGCGGACGACTTCCGCAACCCCGATGTCCGCCCCTACCTCGACCGGTACCTGCGCGGCTCGAACGGCACGGACGCGGTGGAGCGGGTGAAGGTGATGAAGCTGCTCTGGGACGCGGTGGGCACCGAGTTCGCGGGTCGGCACGAGTTGTACGAGCGCAACTACGCCGGCAACCACGAGAACACCCGGGTGGAGCTGCTGCTCGGCCAGGTGGCCGACGGGCAGCTCGACGGCTACAAGGCGTTCGTCGAGTCCTGCCTGGACGAGTACGACCTGGATGGCTGGACGGTGCCCGACCTGTCGTCGATGGAGGACGTCCGGGCGCACCTGGCGCGCGGCGGTGGGTGACGCCGAGCGCGGTCGGAGGACCACGCGGACCGCCGTCGCGCGACGCGACGCACCGAGTGACGACATCAGCACCATCCGCGCCATCCATGGCGTACGATCGTCCGCATCTTGTGGACGGTGTCCACAAGATGCGGACGTCCCGCTGGCGCCCAGCGCCCGGACGAGCCCCGAGACAGCCCTGGGAACGAGGAAGGAACTCCCATGCACGATGCGACCCTGACGGCCGTGGGCCAGCGGGCAGGACGCCGACAGTGGTTGGGGTTGGCTGCGCTGGCCCTGCCCACGCTGCTGGTGGCCATCGACAACGGCGTCCTGATCCTGGCGTTGCCGAAGCTCAGTGCCGACCTCGCGGTCTCCGGCACGCAGCAGTTGTGGATCACCGACGTCTACGGCTTCATGCTCGCCGGCTGGCTGATCACCATGGGCACCCTCGGAGACCGGGTCGGCAGGCGCCTGTTGCTGCTGGTGGGTGCTGTCGCGTTCACCGCCGCGTCGGTGCTGGCCGCCTACTCCACGAGCGCGGAGATGCTCATCCTCGCCCGTGCGGCGATGGGCATCGCGGGCGCCACGCTCATGCCGTCCACACTGGCTCTGATCATGAACATGTTCGCGGACGCCAAGCAACGCGGGTTCGCCATCGCCACCTGGGCCACCTGCCAGTTCGTCGGCTCGGCCCTCGGCCCCGTCGTCGGCGGCCTCCTGCTGGAGCACTTCTGGTGGGGTTCGGTCTTCCTGCTCGGCGTGCCGGTGATGCTGATCCTGCTGCTGGTCGGTCCGGTGCTGCTGCCCGAGTACCGCAGCCCGGGCGCCGGGCGTCTCGACCTGGTGAGCGTCGCGCTCTCGCTCGCCGCCATCCTGCCGATCATCTACGGCATGAAGGAGTTGGCGGTGCACTCCGGCGCCGAGCCGCTCGTGCCGACCACCGCCATCGTCGTCGGCCTGATCTTCGCCGTCGTCTTCGCCCAGCGGCAGCGCCGCCTGGAGTCTCCGCTGCTGGACCTGAGCCTGTTCCAGAACCGGTCCTTCACCGTCCTGCTGTCCGCGATGCTGTTCACCGGCGCCGCGATGGCCGGTCTCGGCCTGCTCAGCAGCCAGTACGTGCAGAGCGTCGCCGGCCTGACTCCGGGCGAGTCCGGCCTGTCACTGGCCCCGATGGGCATCTCGATCGCGGTCGGCACGATGCTCGCGCCGGTCCTCGTCCGGCGGATCAAGCAGGGCACCGTGATCTCCGTCGGCCTCGCCATGTCGACGCTCGGCTTCGTGCTCATGACCCTTGTGGACGCGACCGGCGGATTGGTCGTCGTGGTGCTCGGCATCGTGCTCATCTTCCTGGGCGACGGGCCGCTTGTCGCCCTCGGCACCGGTCTGATCATGGGCTCGGTGCCGCCGGAGCGGGCCGGTTCCGCAGCCGCGATGTCCGAGACCAGCCTCAACCTGGGCGGCACCCTCGGCATGGCGGTGCTGGGCACGGTGGGCGCCGCGATCTACCGCGGCCAGATGAGTGACGCCGTGCCGGCCGGGTTGTCGGCGGACGAATCGGCGGTCGCCAGGGAGACGATCGCCGGTGCCACGGCCGTGGCCGACGGGCTGCCGGCCGGGCCCGCCGCGCAGTTGCTCGACGCTGCCCGGGAGGCGTTCACCACCGGGCTCAACGTGGCGGCGGCGATCGGTGTCGCCATCTTCGTGGTGTGCACCATCCTTATCGCCGTCACGATGCGGCAGCGCGACAAGGAGACCGTGGCGAGCGAGCCGACCCCCGCGGAGGAACCGGCGACCGCGTAAGTGTGATCGGGCACGAGCCTTCCGGCGTGCACGGCTGAGGTCCCCCCGGTCAGCCGCCGCCGGACTGCGGGCCGGTGGAGTGTGAACACGCACTCCACCGGCCCATTTTTGGTGCTCGGCGCCGGGCGCGTCGCTCGCGGCGGGAATGCGGCGCGGCGGGTATCCGCCCCCGCGCAAGGTGCGCAATCTGAAAGACGTGCGGTCAGTGACCTCGTTGCTAGTTTTCAGCAACCAGTCAGCCGCATCGACCGGAACTGGCGTCGAGCGGTCCTCGCCGGCAGCGCTGACGAACGGGAGCTGCGAGGTCGTACGCCAGGAGCGGTGACGCGGTTCGCCATCCATCCCGCTCCCGAAGGTAGCCTCCCATGACAGCTGGACAGGACGTCAGACCCACCCGGCTTCCCTCCCTGACCGGGCTGCGGTTCCTCGCCGCCCTCCTGGTCTTCATCAACCACGTGCAGCACCTGGGCATCTTCGCCAACGCGTCGGTGCAGAAGGGGTACGTCACGGCCGTCGAGAACGCCGGCCAGATGGGCGTCTCCTTCTTCTTCATCCTCAGCGGTTTCGTGCTGACCTGGGTCGCCCGGCGCGACGACACCGTCGGGTTGTTCTACCGGCGGCGGTTCTTCAAGATCGTCCCGAACCACGTCGTGGCCTACCTGGCCTCCCTCGGCCTGCTACTGGCAGCCGGGGTGCCGCTGATGGCACCCGAGGCGTTTGCCAACCTCTTCCTCATCCAGGCGTGGATGCCCAGCTCCGACTACATCGTGTACTCGATCAACGGGGTCACCTGGTCGCTCTCGGTCGAGTTGCTGTTCTACATCAGCTTCCCGCTGCTGATCCTGCTGGTGGGCCAGCTGCGACCGCGGCGGCTCTGGGCCTGGTTCGCGGGAATCGCAGTCGCGTCGGTGGTCCTCCCGCTCGTCGTCGCGCAGTTCCTGCCCGCCACCCCGAAGAGCCCCTTCGCCGGTCCCGACTCCTGGCCGGTGCTGTGGATCAGCTACTTCTTCCCGCCGATGCGCCTGTTCGAGTTCGTCGCCGGCATGATCCTGGCCAAGATCGTCCTGGCCGGCCGGTTCCCGCGGATCGGCGCGCTGCCGATGGCCCTGCTGACCGTCGCCGCGTACGTCCTGTCCGTCATGGTCCTCCCGCCCTACTCGGCGTACTACGTCTCGGCGCTCTACCTGGTGCCGATGGGCCTGCTCATCGCCGCCCTGGCCGTCGCCGACGACGAGGGCCGACGCACCGCGACCGGCAGCCGGCCGATGGTGTGGCTCGGTGAGATCTCCTACGCCTTCTTCCTGATCCACCTGTTCATCCTCTTCAACACCCACGGCGCGCTCGCCGGCCAGTGGGCGGGTTGGGGCGCCTACGAACGCAAGGCGCTCAGCACGCCGCTGGCGGTGCTGTTCATCCTGGCCGTGCTCGCCCTCTGCGTGCTGCTGTCCTGGCTGATGTACGCGTTCGTCGAACGGCCGATGATGCAGCACTTCTCCCGTCCGCGTCGCAGCGGACACCCCGTCGGCGCCGCCCCCACCGATCCAGCCGCCCAGCCCACCTCGCCCGCACCCGCCGGGTCGTCGGTGAACCCACCGGCGTCCACCTCCACCGGCGCCTGACCCCCTCTTCGTACGCCGCCTCCGCCCCGGGGCTCCGTCCACCGACGGATGACCCGGGGCGGAGGTCTGCCCGCGCCCCGCCCGACCCGACCGGGACGGCCCCGGAAGCGGCCGGTCCCGCAGACCGGACCGTGCCGGCGAACACGGCGAACGGCCAGGCCCCCGGGGGGAACCTGGCCGTTCGCCGAGCGCTGGGCTCAGTGGTGGTGCTCGCCACCGTTGACGTCGAGGCACTGGCCGCTGACCGCCCGAGCCAGGTCGGACATGAGGAACACCACCGCGTCGGCGACGGCGTCCGCCTCGGGCAGGCGGCGCAGGTCGATGTTCGCGGCCACCTCGTCGTACACGTCCTGCACGGATACGCCGCGCTCGCCCGCCAGGTGCGCGAACCAGCCACGCAGGGCGTCGGCCCAGATGTAGCCCGGCGCCACCGTGTTCACCCTGATGCCGCGCGGACCCAGCTCGGCGGAGAGCGTCTGGGCCAGGGCCAACAGGCTCGCCTTCGACATCTTGTACGCCCCGAACAAGGGCTTGGACTCGCGGATGACACTGGAGTTCACCATCACCACCGAGCCGGCGCTCTCCTCCAGGGCCGGAGCGAAGAGCCGGGTCACCCGCAGCGCGCCGAAGACGTTCGTTTCGAAGCCGGCGCGGACCGCGTCGAAGTCGACGTCGTCCAGCCCGACCAGGGGCGGATTGGCGAAGGCGTTGTTGACCACCGCGTCCACCCGGCCGAGGGTGCCCACAGTGGCCTCGACCAGGGCGGCGACCGACGCCTCGTCGGTGATGTCGGTAGGCACCGCCAACGCCCTCCGACCCTCCTTCTCGACCTCCTCGGCCACCTCGGCGAGCACCGACTCGCTCCGCGCGGCCAGCACCACGTCGGCGCCCCGGCGGGCGCTCTGCACGGCGATCGCGCGACCCAGACCGGGCCCGACGCCGGAAACCACCACAACCTTGTCCTGCAACATGCTCGGCTCCTCACGAAATCGGGACGGGACGCGGCCGGCCGTCGACCGGCCGACCGGCGCACCGCCCGCCCACGGCGGGCGGGCGGGTGGACGGGTCAGGCCGGCAGCTCGACGGAGAGGCCGTGCCGGAACACGTCACCCGGGTCGTAGCGCCGCTTCACCGCCTGCAGGCGGGGGTAGTTGCCCTTGTAGTACAGCTCCTGCCAGGGCACACCCGACGTGTTCCAGGCGGGGTCGGCGAGGTCGACGTCCGGGTAGCCGATGTAGGAGCCGTCCGTCCGGTCGTCGCAGACCGGCACCCCGCCGGTCTCGGCGAACAGGTCTCGGTAGAACTCGCGTACCCAACCGATGTGGACGTCGTCCTCGGCGGCGTCCTGCCACATACCGGCACTGCACATGGCCTTGAGGATCGAATCCCGCTGCGGCATGGCGGTGGCGTCCGGCGCGACCGCGCCCACCCGACCGCCGAACCCGGTGAGCAGGATGCAGGCGCTGGGGTTGGCGTAGTCGTCCCGGGTCAGGTGCCGCCACACCGCCGCGAGTTGCCGGTCGGTCAGACCGCGACGCAGGTAGGCCGCCTTGTTCTTGTACCGACCCTTCGGGTCGTTGGGCCAGCTGTACGACGGCATCCACTCACTCATCCACGGCATCACCTGGTCGACCGTCATACTCGGCTCCACACCGCTGCCCGCGCACATCGCTTCGAGCTGGGCGTCGAGCAGCTTGTCGCTGCCCGGAACCGACTCGTCGATCACCGCGGTCATCACGAACATCGGCGCCGATCGGTGCATGACGATGAGGTTCGTCCACATGTGGGCGTACGGGGAGTCCGGGGCGCTGTTGCGCTCGTACCAGGTGCAGTAGTTGCGGATCAGGGTGGTGAGCGCCGACTCGGTCATCGTCTCCCACGACCACATGACGTCCCGCCGCCGCATCCGGGCCGGCGCCTTCGGCAGGACCGCCTCCGGCTCGTCGGACGTCGCGTCCGGGCTACGCATCCAGTAGCGGGTGATGACGCCGAAACTGCCGCCCCCCGCCCCGGTGTGGGCCCACCACAGATCGTGGTGCGGGTCGTCGGGCTCGCGGGTGGCAACCACCGCCTGCGCCCGGCCCTCGTCGTCGACCACGACCACCTCGACGGCGTACAGGTGGTCGACCACGAGACCGTCGCGGCGGGACAGGTGGCCGTAGCCGCCGGCCGAGAAGTGCCCGCCCACGCCCACCTCGAAGCAGGTGCCGGCCGGCACCGTGACACCCCAGCGCGTGAACAGCGCCCGGTAGACGTGACCCAGCTTCGCCCCACCACCGATCGACACGGCGCGAAGCCGCTCGTCGTACGAGATGTCGTCGAGCTGGGACAGGTCGAGCAGCACCTGCGTATCGGGCAGGGCGCTGAAGTTCTCGAAGCAGTGCCCGCCGCTGCGCACCACGATCCGCTTGCCGGCTGTCACCGCGGCCTGGACCGCCTCGACGACCTGCTCCGTCGACGTCGGCACCCGGATGACCTCCGGCCGGGCCACGAACCGGTGGTTGTAGGCGTCGAGCAGGTTCTCGTAGCGCGGGTCGTCGGGGGTGACGGTGGCGGCGCCGGCAATCGTGCCGGGTCGATCGGTCATGGTCATGGAACTCCCTCCGGTAGGCGTTCGCGGTCCACCGACCGTGGCACGGGGCCGATCGGTGGGGCATCTCTGGACGTGCGCTCTGCGCCGGGCGCGACGACCGGAGGCGCCCGGTGCGTGCCCGGGCGCCTCCGGTGCTGGTCACCGCAGCGGTCGGACGAACTCCCGTACGTCACCGACGAACAGTTGGGGCTGCTCCAGGGCGGCGAAGTGCCCGCCCCTGTCGAACTCCGTCCACCGGGCCAACGTGGGCAGGATCGCCTCGGCCCACCGGCGGATCGGGCGCACGGCGTCGTGCGGGAACACCGCCACCCCGACCGGCGCCCGCAGCGGCCACGGGCCGGCCCAGGTGCCGACGAACTCCTCGTCGAGCCGGTTGGACTCGTAGTAGAGCTGGGCGCTGGAGCCGGCAGTGCCGGTCAGCCAGTACAGCGAGGCGTTGGTGAGCAGCCAGTCGCGGTCCGCGGCGTCCTCGGGTCCCTTGGTGGACTCGCTCCACTCCCAGAACTTCTCCACGATCCACGCGAGCTGACCGACCGGCGAGTCGGTCAGGGCGTACGCCAGGGTCTGCGGGCGGGTCGACTGGATCTTGCGCCAGCCGGCGCCGTCCTGCTCAAAGTGCGCCGCGAACTCCAGTCGGGCCAGGTCCTCCGCCGGCAACCCCTCGAATGCGGCCGGGTCCTGCGGCGGGAACGTCGCCAGCATGTTGACGTGCACTCCGAGGACGTGGTCGGGGTCGGCGAGACCGAGTTTGAGCGACACCGGCGAGCCCCAGTCGCCGCCCTGCGCCACGTAACGGTCGTAGCCGAGCCGGCGCATCAGCTCCGCCCAGGTCCGGGCGACCCGGTCGATGTTCCAGCCGGTCTCCCGCGGCGCGCTGGAGAAGCCGTAGCCGGGCATCGAGGGGATGACCAGGTGGAAGGCGTCGCGGGCATCGCCGCCGTGGGCCGCCGGGTCGGTGAGCGGCCCGATGACGTCGAGGAACTCCAGGAACGAGCCCGGCCAGCCGTGGGTGAGCACCATCGGCACGGCGGTCGGCTCCGGCGACCGGACGTGCAGGAAATGGACGTCCACACCGTCGATGTCCGTGACGAACTGCGGGATCTGGTTCAGCCGGGCCTCGGCGGCCCGCCAGTCGTAGCCGTCGCGCCAGTAGCCGGCCAGCTCCCGCAGGTAGTCAAGCGGGACGCCGCGGCGCCAACCCACGTCGGGCAGCTCGCCGGGCCACCGGGTGTGGTCGAGCCGCAGGCGCAGGTCGTCGAGGGCTGCCTGCGGTATGTCGATGCGGAACGGACGCATGGGTCACCTCTCGCGGTCAGACGGTCCGGGGGCGCGACGGCAGGGGCAGCCGCCGCCGTACGGCCTGCCACAGGACGCGGGCCGCGGTGCCGGGGCGCATCAGCGCCGACGGCGGGTCGATCAGGCCGGCGGCCCGGATGAAGGCGTTGGTCAGATGGGCGTCGTGGGCGGCGCCGTCGTGCAGGCGGGACACGTACGCGTTGGCCAGCCGGACCTGGAGCGTCCGGTGACCCTCCACCCCGGCGTAGCCGAGGTCGGCACCGGCGGAGAAGCCCCACGGCACGGCCACTGTGGTGGCGATGTCCCGGAAGAACGCCGCGGCCTGCGGCAGGCCACCCCGGCGCAGGTGGTCGCGCAGCACCAGTGACTCCAGCGCCGCCACCGTCATGCCCTGGCCGTACACCGGGTTGAAGCTGCACACCGCGTCGCCCATCACCAGCAGGCGCTCGGGGAACCGGTCGAGCTGCTCGTAGTGACGCCACACGCTGGCCGGGAACTGGAACGTGACCGGGTCGTCGATGGGCTCGGCGTTCTTGACCGCCTCGTAGATCTCGGTCGCGGGCAGCGACCGGACGAAGGCCAGGAAGCCCTCCGGGTCGGTGGGCGGGTGGTCCCCCAGCACCCCCGTGAGCGAAAGCTCCACCCGGTTGCCCGGCCCCGGCAGGCGGTAGAAGAAGCCGCCGCGCGGGTGGCTGGGCGTCGCGATCGGGATGACCGCGATCTCCTTACCGAACGGGTCGTCCGACAACCGGTAGTGCCGGGTCGTGTAGGCAAGGCCCACCTTGACCCGCTGCTCCGGCGGCCTGGCGTAGCCCAGCTCCGCCAGCCACGCCGGGGTCCGGGAACCACGTCCGGTCGTGTCCAGGACGAGATCGGCGTCGAGCACCCGCTCGGCCTGGTCGTCACCGGAGCGCACCCGCACGCCGGTGACCGCGCTGCGGTCCGCGGTGGTGACCAGGTCGAGGATGTCGTGCCGCTCCAGGAAGGTGACGTTGTCGATTTTCTGGACCCGCTGGCGGACGTGGAACTCCAGCACCGGCCGGGTCGCCGGCACGGACAGCAGGCCGGTGTGCCCCGAGCGGACCCGCCGGCCGTTGAAATACCAGCGGATCCCGCCGCTGAAGTCCCCCGGCGTGACACCCGCGTCGATGAGCTCGGTGGTCAGCCCTGGAAACTGCGCCTCCAGGATCTGCTGCCCCCGGGCCACCAGTCCGTGCGCGTGACCGCCGTGCGGCACACCGCGCCGGACCCCCTCCACCCCGGTCAACTCGTCGCGGTCGACGAGGATCACCTCGGAAAACGACTCGGACAGCACCCGGGCGGCCAGCAGGCCGGCCATGCTGCCGCCGAGCACCACGACCCGGTCACCGACACGGTTAGCCATCGCGGCCCCCTCTCTGCTCTCGCGACCCGTGGCTCAGGCGCCGACGGGGGTGTTCTGGTAGGCGGCGACCAGCCACTGCCCGTCCTCGCGGCCGATCACCCAGGTGGCCCGGATGGTGCGCTCGGGCGCGACCTCGGTCTCGCCCGGGGCGAGCACGCCGCCGCGGGTCACCACCACGACGACGTCCTCGCCGACCGCGCGGACCGACAGCGGCTCGCCGAAGACCCGCGTGCCGCTGTACGGGCCGGCGTACGCCTGCCGCATGAAGGCCCGGATCTGCTCCCGGCCGGTCAGGAACACGTCACCCGGCAGGATCATCGTGCCGTCCTCGGTGAACGTGTCGGCGAATGCGTCGCCGTCGTTCTTCTCCCATGCCGCGACTATCCGCGACGGTACGGCGACGGCTTCCTCGGCAACGCTGAACTGGTTTACCGGCATGTTCTTCTCCTTGTCGACGACTGCGCAAAAAGGCGACGGCAGGGCCGCGATGAGATCCGGTCTGGCCGGCGCCGTGACGCGGTCGGTACGCGCCGGTACCTGCCGGCGGTCCGACCACTGGGAGCCTGGCACCTGCGGATGCGCGGTGGCACCTCCTGGATTGCGGTCCGTTCGACCGGCCCGCCGAACTGCTCCGGGGCGGCGGCACGATGGCGCCTCCGCACCCGGTGCGGCAATTTTGAATAACTGGATCACGGCGCCTGCTGGTTACAGTCGAGCGGGCACAGCGCTGCTGAAGCCGCCCATTGTTCGGGGCCGAATAATCAATTAATCGCCGACCAACCGATACGTGCGGAACCACTCCGCGCACGATGTCGGTGGTCGACGGTCCCCATTTCTCCCGGAGGTTTCGCATGACCGGTCAGGCTGTGATCATCGACCCCAGTGGCAGGGACATCCACGGCGAGGGCGCCCGCATCCGCGCCAACGGGCCGGTCTCTCGGATCGTCCTGCCGGGCGGGGTTCCCGCATGGTCCATCACCGGGCAGGAGGCAGCCCGCGAAGCCATGGCGGACCCGCGTCTGTCCAAGGACCCGCGCCGACACTGGCGCGCGTACACCGAGGGCCACATCGGCGACGACTTTCCGCTGATCGGCTGGGTGCTGATGGAGAACATGACCACCAGCTACGGCCCCGACCACGCCCGGCTGCGCCGGCTGACCGCGAAGGCGTTCACCCCCCGCCGGGTGGAGGCGCTGCGCCCCCAGGTGCACCAGGCGGTACGCGAACTGCTCGACGACCTCGCCGCCACACCGTCCGGCGAGGTCGTCGACCTCAAGCGGCGGTACGCGCACCCGCTGCCGGCGCGGGTCATCTGCGACCTGTTCGGGGTGCCCGAGGAGTCCAGGGCGCAGATTCTGCGCGGCGGTGAGGTCAACGTGGACACCACAATCAGTCCCGAGGAAGCGGCGGCCAACGTCGCCCAGTGGCACCAGGACCTGCAGGACTTCGTGGACGCCAAGCGCGCGGCACCCGGCGACGACCTCACAAGCGACCTGCTTTCGGCGCAGGAGGAGGACGGTTCCCGGCTCAACGAGGGCGAGCTGATGGGCACCCTGCACCTGATGCTCGCCACCGGCACGGAGCCGGTGATGAACCTGATCGCCAACACCGTACGGGCGCTGCTGACCCGACCCGACCAACTGGCTCTGGTGCGGAGCGGGGCGGTGCCCTGGGGCGACGTCATCGAGGAGACGCTGCGGGCGGAGGCGCCGGTCGCGCACCTGCCGTTCCGGTTCCCGCTGGAGGATGTCACGATCGCCGGCGTCACCATCCCGCGCGGCGAGCCCGTGCTGATCAACTTCGCGGCCATCGGACGCGACCCGCAGGTGCACGGCGCGACCGCCGACCGGTACGACGTGACCCGCGCCGACAAGACGCACCTGTCCTTCGGCTACGGGATGTACCGGTGCATCGGCAACCAGCTCGCCCTGCTGGAGGCGTCGATCGCGTTGCCGGCGCTCTTCGAGCGCTTCCCGGATCTGGCGCTCGGCCTTCCGCCGGAGCAGATCGAGCCGCAGGTCACCTTCATCATGAACGGCGTCGCGGAGTTGCCCGTGCGGCTCACCGCCGCGGTGCCGGCGGCGGCCTGACCGTCACCAGTGTCCCGACGAGCCCGAAGAGGTGGTCCAGTGATGAAAGCCGCGGTCGTACCGGGTGTGAAGCAGCGGTGGGAACTGCGCGAGGTGCCGACGCCCCAACCGGGTCCTGGGGAGGTGCTGATCCGGGTCAGGGCCAGCGGGGTGTGCGGCAACGACGTGTGGCTCACCGACGGCACGTATCCGTACCCGCCGCTCGATCCGATGATCGCCGGGCACGAGCCCGCCGGTGAGGTGGTCGAGGTGGGGCCGGGCGTGACGTCGCGTCAGGTGGGTGACCGGGTCGGCGCGACCTGGGTGCAGGGCACCTGCGGCACCTGCGCCTACTGCCGCCTGCACCTGCCGTTGACCGGCCAGTCGGGCATGAACTGCGTGGCCCCCGCGATGACCGGAATGACCCGTCAGGGCGGGCACGCCGAGTTCATCGCGGTGCCGGCGGCCAGCACGGTCCTGCTGCCTGCGGGGCTCCCGTACGAGCAGGCCGCCCCGATGCTCTGCGCCGGCTACACGGCGTGGTCGGCGCTGCGGGCCGCCGATCCGCAGCCGCACGAGCGGGTGGCGGTGCTCGGCATCGGCGGGCTGGGTCACCTGGCCGTGCAGTTCTCCCGGGCCTGCGGGTTCGAGACCATCGCGATGACCCGCAGCGCGGACAAGCACGACCTGATCCGCAAGCTCGGGGCCGACCTGGTGCTCACCGACGGCGACGACCTGCGGGACGCCGGCGGCGCCGACGTCATAGTGGTCACCGGCACGTCGTACGCCGCCGCCGCGCAGGCCCTGTCGGGTCTGCGGGTCAACGGCCGGATGGTGCTGGCGACAATCGACCCCGCCGGCTCGTTCACCATCGACCCGAGCCGGCAGTTCTTCGCGCAGAACCACCGCGTGCTCGGTGCGACCCACAACGGCCTGCCGTACCTGGTGCAGGCGCTGGAGATGGCCGCCCAGGGGGCGGTGACCCCGATGGTGGAGCCCTTCGAGGCGGAGCAGGTCGCCGCGGCTGTCGACCGGGTCGCCTCGGGCGACGTCCGGTTCCGCGCCGTCGTCACCTACTGACACCCGACGGCCCGCGCGCCGGTCGACCCCACCGGGTCGGCCGGCGTCGCCGTCACAGCCCCTTCTCCACCATGTCCAGCAACAGTTGCCCGACGTGGGCGGCTTCGGCGTCGTCCACACTGCGCAACGGCCCGTCGATGAGCAGCGTCGCCAGGCCGTGGACGGCGGACCAGGCCAGGAACTCGGCCTGGGGTCGCCGCCGCGCCGGCAGGGCACCCACCTCCACGAGTTGGTCCAGGGCACCGGCAAGTAGCGCGAACGGGCTGTGCCCACTGTGCCCGCCCTTGTCCGGGCTGGTGGCGGTGGTCAGGTCCGCGGGCACCGAGACGGCGGTGCGGAACAGCCCCGGCTCGGCTCGCGCGAAGCGCAGGTAGCCGGTGCCGACGGCGCGCAGGTGTGCCCGGGCCTGGGCCACCGGGTCACCGTCGGCGGGTACGGCCGCGAGTTCCGTCTCGATCGCGATCGCCAGCGCGGACTGGGCCGAGGAGCACACCGCGTGCAGCAGGGCGTCGCGGTCGGCGAAGTGCCGGTAGGCGGCGTTGGGCGCCACCCCCGCCCGGCGGGTCGCCTCCCGCAGCACGACCGCGTCCGGTCCGCCGGCCCGGGCCATCTCCAGGCCCGCTTCGAGCAGGGCCCGGCGCAGGTCGCCGTGCCGGTAGGTGCTGCGTCGCTGGCCTGGTGACCCGGTCTCCGGGCCCGGCTGTTCGGCGCGCAGACCAGTCATCGTCGCTCCATGTGGACACCGTACACAAGCAGGTGGACCGCCGTGAGCCGGCACTCCGAAACTCCCTGAGCGTAACCGCGCCGCCCGACGCCGCCCCGGCGCGGACCGGCCCCGGACAGACGGATGCCCGCCAGCGCCTCGCGCTGGCGGGCATCCGGATCGACTCAGATCAGCTGGCCCGTGCAGGCGTCGTCGATGTACGCCTGCTTCGCCGCCGCGTCCCGGTTGGACTGCAGGTAGCGCGACCACCCACGGCGTTCGTGCGAGGTGCAGTCCAGCTCCACGACCTCCTGGGTCGGCCGCAGGAAGCCCGGCTTCGGCGGGTACGGCAGGAAGCCCTCCTGGTCCTTGTAGTAGAGGCCCTGCCACATCTCGGTCTTGTCCCGCCACACGCAGACCAGCATGAAGTACTTCGCACCGTCACGGTGCAGCATCACGAAGCCGATCTCTTTGCGAAACTCCAGCCGCCCGGCCTCGACCTCGGCCCGCAGGAAGGCGCGCGCCTCGTCGCTGACCTCGGGCGTGGCCTCCTGGTCGGCCAGGCGAATGTCGTACCACTTGAGATACCCGCCGGGCACAGCCAGGTTCTCGCCGGGGAAGATCTGCTTGTCCTGGTGCTTCCAGTCGCTCGGGTACTCGGCCAGGTCGTCAAGGTGGGAAATCGTCTGGGTCACGGAACCGCTACCGCCTCACTTGTCGTTGCGAACATGTCGGGGATCAGCTGCCGAGGGCGTACAGGTCTTCCTCCTCCCACCTCCTGAGTCGCTGGTAGTCGGCCTCCACCTGCTCGACGTCGGGCGAGCTGAGGTAGACGTAGCCGGGGGACGTGGCCAGGTCGACGGTCGGCCCGATCGGAGCACCCTCCTGGGCGGTCAGCACCAGCTCCAGGAAGGAATCCAGGGAACGGATGCGCTCCAGGCGCTCTCCGGTGGGCGCGACACCGGAACGTGGGTTGATCAGCGTCACGTACCGGAGCCGGCTGAGCAGCCGGTACGACGGCAGCGCGCCGGTGAGCAGGTCCTGCGGTCGGGCGATCGACCGGGCCAGACAGTCGATCTGGTCGGTACCGAGACACCGGGAGACGATGGCCGGCACGTGGGAGCCACCCGCCCGACCGGCGGCCTCGACCAGCACCGGCCCCTCCTTGGTCAGCATGACCTCGGTGTGCCCGGCGCCGTTGCGCACCTCCAGGGCGTCCAGCACCGCCCGCACGTACGTCACCAACTGCTCGACCACCGGGTCGTCCGGCGACACCGGCTCCTCGTAGTCGTACATCAGCGCGCCGCTGTCGAGCTGGCGCTTGTGGTAGCACCAGACCTCCACGAGGTGGTGCACCCCGTTGCGGCTGACCGTATTGACGAAATGCTCGTCGCCGTGCAGGAATTCCTGGCCCAGCACCGTGTCGTTGCGGGCGCTGTACCGGTCGGTGCTGCTCAGCACGCGATCGGCGGCCGCGCGCACCTCTGCCGGCGTCCGGCAGACGGCCACATTGTCGGTCCCGGCGCTGGCCCGGGGCTTGACCACCACGGGCCACTCCCCCAGGTCCTGCGCCCAGGCGACCAGCTCGTCGACGGAGCCGGTGGCGATGCTGCGCGCGGTGGCCAGACCCGCGGCGCGAACCGCCTCGGCCATCTCGTGCTTGTCCCGCCGGGCCTGCGGCCGGCTCATGCCGTTGCCCGGGGTGCCGAGCGCCGACGACAGCGCCTCGGCCAGCAGCACACCCGACTCGGTGCCGGGCACCACGAACTCGACGCCCAGCTCCCTCAGCCGGGCCGCGGTCGCTGCCAGGTCGCCGTCGTGCGCGATGTCGTGCTCGAAGCCACCCGGCTCGTACGGCAGGTGGATGTCGGGGCTGCCCGACTGGACGTGCACGACCTCCACGCCGTAGCGGGCGAGGGCGGCGGGCAGGAACTTTCCGATGCCGCTCGCGTCGACGATGGCTGCTCGCATTACAAACTCCCTGATTCGGTCCGGGCCGGCACACCGGCCGGCACCAGTGGCGTGGATCGGGGTCGCCGTTCGTGCCGGCCCCGGGCGAGCACTCCGAGGCCGACCAGCACGGTTATCCCCACCACGCCGACCAACGTGAGGGGCGAGGGACGCAGGCGCTCGTCCGGCAGTTGCAGCAGGAAAGCCATCGGCGGGGAGAGCGCGGAGATCAACGAGGCGGTGATCGGCTCGGTGTGCTTGATCCCCACCTGGATGAGGTACATGGGCAGTCCGACACCGATCACCGCGACGACCAGCCCGGGCAGGAGGGCCGGCGGCAGCTTGCTCGGGTCACCGACCAGCACGAACCCCCAGGTCGTCACCATCATGAGGAAGAAACGCACAGCGAGGACCGACTGCGGGTCCAGCCCGGCGTCACTGAGCCGCTTGGAATAGATGACGTTGGCGGTGGAGGTCACCCCACAGACCAGGGTCAGTGCGAGCCCGATCACCGCCGCGCCGACGCCGACGTCACCGACCCCGCTGCGCCCGGTCACCGATGCCCACACCAGCAGGGCGAGGAAGCCGCAGATGGCCACCGAGACGGCGACCTCGGCGCCCAGCACGCTGCTGCCCCGGCGCAGCAGCGGACCCATCATCACGGTGAGCACCGGCCCGACCGCCAGGCCCACGACGTTCACCACCGCCGGCTCCAGGTACTTCAGCGCGAACAGCAGCGACAGCCAGGTCACCGCGGTGGAGACGTTGATCGCGATGACGTCGTACCGTCGGGTCCGCAGCGGCGCGAAGGTCGCTGCGGGGCCCCGACGGGCGAGGTCCAGACCGACGAAGAAGATCCCGCACAGGGTGAACGAGACGGCCGCCAGACTCAGCGTGTCGACCTTCTGGAGCTGGTTGCCGGCGTAGACGTCCACCAGGGCGGACATCGCGGCGAAGAGCAACAGCACCAGAATGCCTTGGTTCGTCCGCCGGCTGGCGACCGCCGTCATACAGCCACCGTCCGGGGAATGCTCGCTGCGGCGAGTGCAAGCGTCTCGGAGTCCAACGCGTCGTCCTCCAGGTCACCCGCGAAGTACTTCTGGTAGGCGACCAGGTCGAAGTGGCCGTGACCGGAGAGGTTGAACAAGATGGTCTGCGCGGTGCCCTCCTCCCGGCAGCGGATCGCCTCGTCGACCGCCGCCCGGACCGCGTGGGTGGACTCGGGTGCCGGCAGGATGCCCTCGGCGCGGGCGAACTGCACGCCCGCCTCGAAGCAGCGGGTCTGCGCCACAGCCACCGGCTCGATCAGCCCGTCCTCCACCGTCCGGGTGATCATCGGGCCGATGCCGTGGGCCCGCAGGCCGCCCGCGTGCACCGGCGGCGGAACGAACTCGTGGCCCAGGGTGTGCATCCGGAACAACGGCCCCAGCCGGCCCGTGTCGGCGTAGTCGTAGGCCACCACGCCGCGGGTCATCGTCGGGCAGGCCGCAGGCTCGACAGCCAGCACCCGTACCGGTCGGCCGCCCCGCAACTGCTCACCGATGAACGGGAAGGCCAGCCCGGCGAGGTTGCTGCCACCGCCTGCGCAACCGATCACGACGTCGGGGTAGTCGTCGGCAAGCGCGAACTGACGGATCGCCTCCTGCCCGATGACGGTCTGGTGCAGCAGCACGTGGTTGGCCGCGCTGCCGAGGACGTACCCGAGCGACGGGTCCGCGGCGAACGCCTCCAGAGCCTCCGAGGTGGCGATGCCCAGGCTGCCCGGCGAGTCGGGGTGCTCGGCGAGGATCGCCCGGCCCACCGCCGTCTCCTCGCTCGGGCTCGGTACGCAGACCGCGCCGTAGGTCTCCATCAACGCCCGCCGGTACGGCTTCTGCTGGAAGCTGACCCGCACCATGTAGACCTTCGCGGTCATGTCGAAGAAGGAGGCGCTCAACGCCGTGGCGCTGCCCCACTGCCCGGCCCCGGTCTCGGTGACCAGCCCCGTCTTGCCGGCCATCTTGTTGTAGTACGCCTGCGGGATGCCCGTGTTCGGCTTGTGGCTGCCGGTAGGCGCGACGCCCTCGTACTTGTAGTAGATACGCGCCGGGGTGCCCAGTGCCCGTTCCAGCCGACGGGCCCGCACCAGTGGGGACGGCCGCCACAGCGCGTAGATCTGCCGGACCGGCTCCGGGATCTCGTACTCCCGCTCGCTGCCCGTCTCCTGCTCGATGAGCGGCTCGGGCATTGTGTGCGCCATCTCGTCCCGGGACAGAGGCGCTCCCGTCGCCGGGTTGAGCGCCGGTGCCAGCGGGCCACCCTTCAGGTCGGCCGCCAGGTTGTACCAGGTGGTCGGGATGTCCTTCTCGTCAAGCAGGAACTTGGTTCTCTCCAGCACGGGAGTCCTCCTGTGTCGTTGCCTCGGCCACCAGCGAGCCGGCGGCCGTCGTGTGCGAGTTGGCGAACAGCAGCGGATGGGCCGACCGGATGCCGCCCACCACGAGGTCGTAGGGGACGTCGTCGAACTCGCCCCGCATGCGCAGGAACTCCATGTGCTGCCGGCCCTGCTCGTCGAAGGGGTGGTAGAGGCTGTCGGACAGCCCGTCGAAGTCCAGCGGCTTGATCCGGTAGAGCTTGCAGAGCAGCTTGTTGAACACCGGTGTGGCCTTGACCCAGGCGCCGTTGAGATGGACCGAGGTCAGGCTGTGGAAGCGGAAGATGTCGCCACCGACGAGTTCGCGCAACCGGGGCGAGGCCAGGTGGTTCCGGACGTCGCCGTAGACGATCCGGCTGGGCACCCCGACTGCCCGCAGCGCCGCGGCGTACAGGATCGACTTGTGTACGCAGAACCCGAAGCCGCGCTCGATCACCCCGCTGGCGGTGAGCCCGCGGCGGGACAGGTCGGCGCCGTAGACCTCGTACCGGATGCCGTCGCGGACGGCGTAGTACAGGCGGACCGCCTTGTCGATGTCCGTGCCGTCCGTGTCGTCGCCCAGCGCGTCGGCGACGAACCGCCGCACCGTGGGCGACTCGTGGTCCAGGAACTCGGTGGCCCGGACCAGCGCGGGATCGGTGCCGCTCATGCCTCACGCTCCCCAGTCGTGCTCCGCGCCGGTGCTGTCCGGCCCAGCCCCATGAGGGCGGCGACCCGCTGGCGCTGAATCTCGGAGGTGCCGGAATAGATGGTTCCCGACACCGCGTTACGCAGGTCCTTCTCCAGCCCGTACTCGGTGGTGTAGCCGTAGCCCCCGAAGACCTGCACGGCGGCGAGGGCGGATCGCACGTTGCTCTCGCTGACGACCAGCTTGGTGATGGCCACGTCGGTCGCGACGTTCTCGCCGGCCGCCATCCGCTCGGCGGTGTCGTACAGCCACTTGCGGGAGGTCTCCAGGTCGATGCGCATGTCGACGAGCCGGTTCGACACCGACTGGTAGGACCCGATGGCCGCACCGAACTGGGTCCGCGTGCGGGCGTACTCGACGCACCGCTCCAGGCGGTGCTGCATCTCGCCGAGCACTCCGGCGAAGCCGCACAGGATCTCCCACCGCATCACCGCGTCGAGCACCAGCAGCCCCGCGCCGACCGAGCCGACCACGTGGTCCCGGGGCACCCGCACGCCGTCGAGGAACAACTCGGACAGCGGCGACGTACGCAGCCCCATCTTTCCGACCGGCCCGCCGACCTGGAGGCCGGGTGAGTCGGAGCGCACCAGGAACGCCGTCACGGCGGCAGCGCTGCCGGGACGGCCGGTCCGCGCGTACACGACCACCAGGTCGGCGATGGGACCGTTGCTGACGAACGCCTTGCTGCCGGTGAGAACGAAGTGGTCGTCCTCGGCGACGGCCGTGGTGGCCATGTTGGTCACGTCGGAGCCGCCGGCCGGCTCGGTGATGGCGTGGGCACCGATCATCGTGCCCGCCACGATCTGCGGGAGGTAGCGCTCCCGCAGGGCCGCGCGGCCGAAGCGGTGCAACGGGACGCCGGTGCTGACCAGGTGGGTGCAGGCGGAGAAGATCAGACCGGCGTCCCGGCAGGCGTAGCCCAGTCCTTCCAGGACGTACATTGTGGTGGGCAGGTCACGGCCGAGACCGCCGTGACCTTCGGGAAAGGGCAGGCCGAACAGCCCGGTCTCCCGCAGCCGCTTCCAGCCGTCCCAGGAGAACTCCCCGCGGGCGTCGCGCTCCAGATGGTCTGCTCCGACCGCCCGGCCGGCCTGCTCGGCCGCGTCGCGCAACGCCCGCTGCTCGTCGTTCCATCGCATCCCCTGGCCGCCTCAGTACTCCGAGAATTCGGCGGAGTCCAGGTTGTGCCGCTCCGGACCGATCAGTGGGGGGTTGAAGATGCTGACCAACTCCAGGTCGCTCTCCGGTGCGGCGATGAGGAAGTGGGCGTCGTGCTGGTCGAGCGCGTACAGCACGCCCGCTCGCAGCTCCCAGCTCTGGGAGCCGTCGGCGGTCTGCACCCACCCACGGCCGCCGATGCAGTAACAGGCCTCCAGGTGGCGACGGTACGCCAGCTGTGATTTCGTCCCGGCGCGCACGACGGTGTGGCACACGGTGAAGCCCATGTTGTCGGCCTCGAGAATGAAGCGATAGCTGAGGCCGTTGCCCCACTCCACCGCCTCGATCCGTTCCCTGGTACGAACGATCATCAGTCCAGTCCTCGTGGGTCAGCTGATGGCAGCGTGGTCTCGGGCGGTGATGACGAACGCCGTCATGGCGGCGACCGACTGGAAGTTCTCCGGGGAGATGTCCATGTCGTCGATCGGGATCCGGTAGCGCTCGCCGAGCCAGGCAATGAGCTGGAGCAGCCGCAGGCTGTCCACCACGCCCGTGTCGATCAGGTCGTAGGAAGGGTCCAGCTCCTCCGGGGCGGTGCCGGGCAGGTACTCCGACACCACGTACCGTGTTATCTCGTCGGCAAGGCTCACAACAGCTCCCTCATCAGGTGGTCACGGACTCGGTGGCGGTCGACCTTGTCAGTCGGCCCGACCGGCAGCGGCTCGTCCACCAGTCGGAACGCGTCGGGGATGGCCACCCGGGTGAGCCGGGCGGCGCAGTGTGTACGCAGGGCGAGGCCGCTCGGCCCGCTGTGGACGGTGCGTACGACGGCGTGCAGTCGGGTGCCGGCGCCCGGGTCGGGCAGCGGTACGACGACCGCCTCCACCACACCCTCGTGGGCCTGGATGACCCGCTCGATCTCCTCGACGTTGACCCGTACGCCGCGGACCTTCACCTGCAGGTCGTTGCGGCCGATCAACGTCAGTCGGCCGTCCGGGGCCCGACGGACCAGGTCCCCGGTCCGGTACCACGTCCGCTCGCCGGAGTCGGTGACGCGGCGGAAGAACCGGCCGCCGGGCGCCGCGTCGCCGAGGTAGCCGTCGGCCTGGAACGGCGTCGCCACGACAAGCTCGCCGGTGCCCGGTCCGGTCACCACCGCACCGTGGTCGACCACTGCGGCCTCCACCCCGGGGATCGGCCTGCCCAGGGGCAGCGGGTCGTCCTCGACGGCCTGCTGCGGGCCGAAGGTATAGAGGAAGCTGTCGTTGGTCTCGGTGCAGCCGTACACGTTGTGCAGGGCCGCCCCGGGAAACATCGACGGCAGGCCGGCGCGGACTCGACGTGGGGTGTGGTCGCCGGTAAGCAGGACGTGCCGAACCTCCGGGAACGATCGCCCGTCACTCGCCTCGGTGAGAAGACGGAACAACATCGGTACGGCTTGGACGACCTCCGGCCGCGCGTCGGCGAACAGCTTCAGCAGGTACCGTGGCTGGACCGCCCGGGCAGGGTCGACAAGCACCACCTCGCCGCCGTGGCACAGGGTCGCCCAGACGTCCAGCAGGCAGAGATCGAAGTTGAGCGGCGCGTAGTTGAGCACCCGGGTGCCCTCGGTCAGGCCGAACTGGGCGGCCGCCCAGTCGACGAACCGGCCGATGCCGGCGGCGGGCAGCGGCACGATCTTGGGCAGCCCGGTGGAGCCCGAGGTGGTGAGCAGCAGGCAGGTGTCCGGCGGGAGCGCGGGCGCCTGCGGCGGCGCCGACACGGGCCGGACACGCAGGTCGGCCCCGTCGACCGAGATGACCGCCGCGCAACCCGCCTCGGCGACAAGCGCGTCGAAGACCTGCGGACCGAGGTCGGTGGAGAGCAGGAGCACCGGCTGCTCCACGGTGAGGCAGGCCAGTACGGCCGCCACGGTCTCCGGTGACTTGTCGGCGCGCAGCGCCACCGGAGCGCCGCCGGTCGGCACGCCGGTCAGGTGCGCCGCCGCCTTCGCGGCGAGCTCCCGCAACTCGGTGTACGTGACGGACCGGTCCTGCCAGCGCAACGCAGGCGCTGACGGCGTCCGGATCGCCTGCGCCTGGACACGGGACGCAACAGACACCGCCACCCCCCTCTCCCCTGTGCCGACGGCCATCACCCCCGACCGTTCCGGCGCACCGATCTTCGGGGCCGCCGCAGCGCCCGTGCATCTTTGAAAATGCGCTATCCCATCGACGGGAAGCCGCTCCGACGGAACGCCGGCGTGACACGCTGGTACCTCACCATATGAATGTGTACGGTGTCCACTACATGTCGGTGCTCGGACGCTGTCGCGTCCACTCAGGAAGGGCTGGAATGGCGCGAGTTCTGCTGGATGTCACGATGTCGCTTGACGGCTTCATGGCCGGCCCCAACGTGAGCGTCGAACACCCGATGGGTGAGGGCGGTCTCCGCCTGCACGAGTGGCTCTTCAACACCTCGACCAGCGAGGTGGACGCCGAGATCGAACGCGAGATGTCGACGACCACCGGCGCGGTGGTGCTCGGCCGGCGCACGTTCGACGTCGGCATCAACGTCTGGAACAACACCCCCTACGCGGTGCCCTGCTTCGTGCTGACCCACGACCCGCTCGCCGAACGGGTCGAGAAGAGCGGCACGTTCACCTTCGTCACCGAGGTCCGCGACGCCTTCGACCGCGCCACCGCCGCCGCCGGTGAGCGCGACGTCCGCCTGATGGGCGCGGAGGTCGGTCAGCACTTCCTCGCGGCCGGCCTGGTCGACGAGATCCGCATCCAACTCGCGCCCGTGCTCCTCGGCGCGGGCCGCCGCCTCTTCGAACACCTGGGTGACGAGCGCATCGAGCTGGAGCGCCTCGCCACGGTCGAGTCCCCGTACGTGACCCACCTGCGCTACCGGGTTCGCCGGGACGCCGCACCGCAGTCCTGACCCGCCGGTTCCTGCCCAGGGCGCGATCCTCGCCCGGGCAGGACCGCAATCTGAACGAAGACGACGACCGCCGCACCGCCGCATGCTGGATTCCGCCGTACCGAAATCCCGACGACGGACGAAGGCGAGGCGGTTCCCGTGACCGTTCCCCCATTGCGTGGCTCGGTCCGCGCCGGCCGACCCCGGCACGCCCCGCGACCGGTGCCGTGGAGCACGCGGTGACACCGGCACAACCCGCCCGGGTGGTCGCCGGTTGCCTGCTCGGCGCGACCGACGCAGGCCCGGTCGTACGCCGGCAGGTCGGTGCCCGGCTGTACGCCGCGGACGGCACCGAGTGGCTCGACGCGGCCACCGGCGGGTTCGGCCCCGGGCACCCGGCGGTGACCGCCCGGATCGCGGCGCAACTGCGGCGGGTGGCGTTGTCCAGCCGGGTGTTCGTCAGCCGCCCGCTGGCCGAGGCGGTCACCGCGCTCGACGCGCTGGCACCGGACCCGCTCACCCTGTCGTACCTGTGCAACAGCGGCGCGGAGGCCCTCGACGCCGCCGTCAAGCTCGCCAAGGGCACACACCCGCGTCGGCGTCGGATGCTCGGGATCCGCGGCGTCGGCCACGGCAGCCTCAGCCACGGGCTCTCGCTCACCGTCGGCTCGGCGCTGACCGGGGACGCGCCGCTGAGCCCGGTCACCGTGTCGGCGGACCGCGCGGCCGACCTGGTCGACCTGGTCGACGACTCGATCGCCGCGGTCGTGCTGGCGCCGGCCGGGCCCGGTCGTGCCCTGGCCGATCTGCCGGTGTCGTGGTGGCGTCGTCTCCGGACGGCCTGCGACGAGACGGACGCCCTGCTGGTCCTCGACGAGCGGGTGACCGGCCCGGCCCGGGTCGGCGCGGGCCTGGCCAGCGACCTGCTGCCCATCCGGCCCGACGCGGTGGTGCTCGGTGAGTCACTGGGCGCCGACGCCGTGCCGGTCGGTTGCATGATCACCAGCCGGGCCCGCTACGACCGGGTGTACGGCCGGCGCAACCCGACCGTACAGGGCTCCACCTTCGGCGCGAACCCGCTGTCGGCCGCCGCGATCGCCGCCGTGCTCTCCGTCGTCCGGGACGAGGATCTGCCGGCCCGGCAACGGGATGTGGAGGCCGTTGCCCTCCGGATCCTCGGCGGGCTCGCCGACGACCGAGGGCCGGTGCGGGCAATCGGCGCGGACGGCTCGCTGATCTGGGTACGCACCGACTCGCCGGAGACCGCCGCTGCCCTGCACCGGGGCCTGGCGCGGAAGCGGGTACTGACCCGATCGCCCACCGGTGCGGTGATAGGCGTGCTACCGCCGCTGACCGCCCACCCGTCGGACATCGACGAACTGCTGAACCGGGTGGCCGCCGCCACGGCCACCCTGACCCCGCAGGAGGTGGCGTCATGACCACTGTGGACACCCGCGAGGACGTGCTCGCCGCCCTCGGTCGACACTGGAATCCCACCGCGGCGGCGATGCTCGCGGGCTCCGGACGCCCGATCGAGGGGCACGCCGACGGGACCCGGGTCTGGTCGGAGGACGGCGCGGAGGCGCTCGACCTGGCCGGCAGCTTCGGCGTGTTCCTGGTCGGCCACGGCAACCCCCGGGTCCGCGCCGCCGTGCTGGACGCCCTGTACGCGGCGCCGAACGTACCGCCCGGCGCGGTCCACCCCGCCACCGCCGAGTTGTGCCTGTTGCTGCGTGAGGTGCTGCCCAGCGGGCTGGCGCACTTCGCGCTCGGCTGCTCCGGGGCCGACGTCACCGAGACGGCGCTGCGCGCGGTCCGGCTGGCCCGGCCGGAGCGGCCCCGCATCGTGGTGCTGGAGGGCGGCTACCACGGCAAGACCCTCGGCTCGATGCCGGTGCTCGGCCAGCGGCACCAACGCCTGCAGTTCGAGCCGCTCGGCGGTGAGGTCGTCGTGCTGCCGTACGGAAACGCCGCCGCCGTCGAGGCCGCGCTAGCCGACGGATCCGTCGCCGCGGTGATCGTCGAACCGGTCCTCGGCGGCGGTTACCTGACCGTGCCTCCGGCCGGCTACCTTGCCACCGTCGCCCGCGCCTGCGCCGACACCGGCACGCTTCTGGTGGCCGACGAGATCCAGACCGGGTTCGGGCGGACCGGGCGGATGTTCGCCGTCGACCACGACGGGGTCACGCCGGACATCATGCTGCTGTCGAAGTCGCTCACCGGCGGCACCGTGCCGGTGGCGGTGTGCGCGCTGAGCGGGCAGGTCGTCGAGGACGCCCGCCGTCACCCCGAGTACGACGACAGGCTGCTCGCCGCCGACAGTTGCTCCTCCGCGCTGGCGGTCGCCGCCGCCGTCGCGACCATCATCGAGGTACGCGAGCGCGACCTGCCCGCCCGCGCCGCCGCGCTCGGCGCGCGGTTCGGGCGGGGCCTGGCCGAGATCGTCCGCCGCCACCCTCGGCACGTGCTCGACGCGCCCGCCATCGGCCTGATGGCCGGGCTGCGCACCCGCAATCCGGCGGTGGAGTTGATGCTCACCGTGGGTCTTGCGATGCGGGGCATTCACGCCGGGTTCTCGCTGAGCGAGGAGATCCGCCGGCCGGTTCTGCGCCTCTATCCTCCACTGACGTGCACCGACGAGGAGATCGACAGGGTTCTGGCGACCACCGAGGAGGTGCTCGCCGACCTGGATCGGCGTTCCCGGCTCATGACCACAGTGACGACCTGGCTCCTGCGTCGCCAGTACGGGCGGCACGCCGCCCGGGTCCGTCGGTTGATCGGGCTGTCGTTCCGCCTGCCCTGGTGATCCGTCGGTCGTCTCACCCCCCGCCGACGGCAAGTCATCCACTGTGGACTCGAATTGAGCCGCGCGGCCGGCGGCTTCGGCACTGCCGGCGTAATAGGCTGCCCCAGTGACAATGACCCTCGTGAATTCCCTCCGGGCTGAGCTTGGCGTCGCTGCCGTGGTGACGGACCCGCAGACCACACAACCGTACGCGCGGGACATGATGCCCCTGGCGCCGTCGGGAGTCCCGTTGGCTGTGGTGTTCCCCGCGGACGTCACGAAGATCCAGGCATGTGTCCGGCTGTGCGCCGATGCCGGCGTGCCGATCGTGCCGCGCGGGGCGGGCAGCGGCCTGACCGGCGCGGCGAACGCGATCGACGGCTGCGTCGTGCTGGTCATGACGAAGCTCGACAGCATCCTGGAGGTCGACCCGGCGAACCGGTTGGCAGTCGTGCAAGCGGGGGTGGTCAACATGGATCTCCGCACCGCCGCCGCAGCCCATGGATTGTTCTACCCACCCGACCCGTCGAGCTTCGACTGGTGCACGATCGGCGGCAACCTGGCCACCAACGCCGGCGGACTGTGCTGCGTGAAGTACGGCGTGACCACGGACCACGTCCTCGGGCTACAGGTCGTGTTGGCCGACGGCAGTCTGCTGCGCACCGGCCGTCGCACCGTGAAGGGGGTGGCCGGGTACGACCTGACCCGGCTCTTCGTGGGCAGCGAGGGCACGCTGGGCATCATCACAGAGGCCACGGTGGCGCTTCGTCCGCTGCCGCAGGCACCCGGCACCCTTGTTGCCGCGTTCGAGTCCACCGAAGCGGCGGGCGAGGCAGTCATCGGCGTCGTGCGGGCGGGCGTCATCCCCTCTCTCATGGAGATCATGGATGCCATCTCGATCCGCGCCGTGGAGGCGTACCTGAAGTGTGAGATCGGTACGCCGGGCTGCCAGGCCCTGCTGCTGTGCCAGTCCGACTCGGGCGGGTCGGCGTCGGAGCGCGAGCTGGCGACCATCACACGGATCTGTCAAGACGCCGGTGCCACGACCACCCACTCGACTCAGGATCTGGCGGAGGGCAACCTCCTCCTGCAGGCCCGCAGGGTGTCGCTGACCGCGCTCGAGAGCCAGGGCCACTGTCTCACCGAGGACGTGGCCGTGCCCCGGACACGAATCGCCGACCTGATCAGCGGCTGCGCCCGGATCGGCACGGAACTCGGCCTGCCGGTGGCGGTAGTGGGACATGCCGCCGACGGCAACATGCATCCCACCATCATGTTCGACCCCACGGTCCCCGGTGAGTCCGACCGAGCGCGGCAGGCGTTCGACCGCATCCTCGAACTCGGCCTGGCGCTGGGTGGGACCATCACCGGAGAACATGGCGTCGGGCGGATCAAGCGCGAATGGCTGGCGCGGGAGTTGGGCGATGTCGGCCTGCGGGTGCACCACCAGCTCAAGGAGACCTTCGACCCGCACGGGCTGTTCAATCCGGGGGCGATGTTCCTGCCCCGACACTGACGGGCTCAGCCGCTACGGCCGGAAGCCCTCGGTCGCCCGCAGGAACGCGTCGTTCTCCTCGGGCGCGCCGATCGTGACCCGCGCGCCGTCTCCCGGGAACACCCGTACGATCACCTTCCCCGCCGCGCAGTGCTCGCCGAACTCGACCGCCCTCGGTCCCAGGGGCAACCACAGGAAGTTGGCCTGTGACGGCACCGTCGCGTAGCCGAGGCGCGCCAGCGCCTCCGACACCCGCGTCCGTTCCCGCGTGGTCTCCCGGCACAGAACACGGATCGCGTCCTCGTTGTCGAGTGCCGCGATCGCCGCCGCCTCGGCCAGCCGGCTGACTCCGAACGGAATGCCCACCTTGCGCACCCCTTCCGCCACCAGCGGCGCTGCCACGCAGTACCCGATGCGGACGCCGGCCAGGCGGTGCGCCTTCGAGAACGTTCGTAGCACTGCCACGTTGTCGTGGGTCGCCGCGAACTCCAGGCCGTCGGGCAGGTCCGGGTCGGTGCCGAACTCCCGGTACGCCTCGTCGATCACGACGAGGACATCCGGAGGTACGGCGTGCAGGAAGTCGCGGAGGGCGTCGCGCGAGACCGCCGTACCGGTCGGGTTGTTGGGGTTGCAGACGAACACGACGCGGGTGGCCGGCGTGATCGCCGCGAGCATCGCGGTCAGGTCGTGTCGTTGGTCGGCGTCGAGCGGAACGGCGACCGACGTCGCCCCGACGATCCGGGCGAGGACGGGGTACGCCTCGAAGGACCGCCACGCGTGCACCACTTCGTCACCGGGCCCGCAGACCGCCTGAAGCAGTTGCTGGCACAGGCTCACCGATCCGCAGCCGACCGCGATGCGGGACGGGTCCACCGTCAGCGAGTGCGACAACCGGTCGACCAACTCCGACGACGTCCAGTCGGGGTAGCGGTGCATCGCGGCGGCGGCAGCAGCCACTGCGGTGACGACCGCGTCGGGTGGGGCGACCGGCGACTCGTTGCTGTTGAGCAGGACGGCACCCGGCGGTTGCCGGGGAATGACGTACGGCGGGAGCGCGGCCAGGTCGGCGCGGATGGTGACGCTCACCGCGCGCCGCTCAGCGAGGCGTGTGGGACAGGATCGGTGAGCCGGTACACCGCGTTCCTCATGGCGACGACCCGCCGGTAGTCGGCGAGCACGTCGGCGTCGGAGTCGCCTGCGAAGTACACCCGAAGGGTGCTGGTGAGCAGGTCCACCGTGGGGAGCATCCGATCACCGGGGCGTAGTTTGGGCACCACCAGGCGGACCGTTGGCAGTGCCGCGATGCTCGCCAGGACCTCCTCGTCGACCGCCTCGACCGTGCCGGTCGCGCTCGTCTCGGCGTTGTAGACCAGGGCCGCGCGCCGCCGCTGGTACACGGTCCCGCCGTGGAGCCGGACGAACTCGTCGGGCCGCACGAAGGAGAGCGCGGTGAGGTCGGCCTGGTTGCCGCCGAGGCACAGATCGTGGAACTCGGGGTCCATGTTGCCGTTGAGACGCGCACCCACCTCCACCAGCGCCGGGCCGTCCGCGGTCATGATGACCTCCGCGTGCGCGGCACCGTGCCGGATGTCGAGCGCGGGCAGGACGGTGTCCACGTAGCGGATCAGATCAGCCACCGGCGCCTGGTCCGGCGCGAGCAGGACGTCCTTGTCGTAGAGCCGGCGGCCGTCGCGCAGCGGCTTGTCGTACCGCCAGATCCCGCACACGTGCCGTACGCCGTCGTGTAGCACGACGTCCACGATGTATTCGACGCCGTCGAGGTACGACTGCATGAGCACCTCGGCATTGGGCTGCTCGAAGAGGTTGGTCGTGCCGAGGATCCGGGTCGCAGCAGCCCTGACCTGGTCGGCGGTTCGGCAGATGGCGACCCCGTCGCTCGACGCCGAACTCAGCGGCTTCACCACGTACGGGAAGGACCCGTCGGCCGTCGCCAGGGCGGCGAGTTGCGCGGCATCGTCGGACTTCCACTGTCGCGCGCACCGGATGCCCGCAGCGCGCAGTGCCTCGGTCATGTGGAACTTGTCGCGTCGGGCCAGGGACAGCCGGGTGCCGTTGCCGGCGAGACCAAGTCGTTCCGCGAGCTGGTCGGCGACCGGTACGCCGCTCTCCTGCCCGGCGATGATCCCGGCGACGCCCATCTCGGCGAGCCGCGCGGCGGTGCGCTCCACGCCGTCGTGCACGATGTTGCCGACGTATGGGCTCAGGTCGGGAGCCGGCGTGCAGGTGAGCCACCGGGGTGTGCTCTGAACGTGCAGGACGGCCGCTCCGGCACGGGCGAACGCTGCCGGGAGGAACCTCCCGGCGGAGTAGCCGTCCACGACGGCGAACAACCCGGTGCCGCCCGCCGGCATGCTCATACCATCGCCTCCGAGCTGCGCTCGGCGCCCTCAGCTCCGACCGGCCGGGGCGTTTTGGCGCCGGCCGCGATGCTGACGCGATGCACGGTCCGGGACACCCCGGGCTCCACCTCCGTGGCGACGTGGTAGGTCGTCGCGGTCCGCCAGATCAGGAGGTCGTTCGGTGTCCACCGGTGGACGTACACGTGGTCGGGGTCCTGCACCAGGGCGTCGACGAGGTCGAAGAACGCCTCGTTCTGGTTGGCGTCGAACCCGACAACGGAGTCCATGTACTCCCGGCTCGCGTAGAGATATCGGCGGCCGGTGTGCGGGTCGGTACGGACCACGGGGTGCTCCACCGCCGGGTACTGCACCGCAACGAGGGCCTTCATCTCCGCGATCGAGAGCCCGACGTGCTCGGCGCCGATCCGCTGCTGCTTGGTGAGCGTGTGCCGGCCGGTCCGACCCTCCAGCAACTGCTTCCAGTCGGTGGGCAGACGGTCGTACACGTCGAATGCGCTGGCGAAGAGGGTGTGGCCGCTGGTTGCGGGCACTCGGACACCGTGCAGCATCGTGTAGGGAGCGGGGTCCTGGGCGAAGGACGAATCCTGGTGCCAGAAGTTGCCGACCCGGGGGATGCCGACCGGCCGGTTCCCCTTCACCTCGTTCGACGAGACGAGGATCTGCGCGAACTCCGGGTGCCGGTACTCGGCCAGCATGAACGGCACCGGGTCACCGAGTCGTGAGGCCAGCGCGATCTGCTGCTGCGGGGTGAGGTCGAGGCCACGGACGACCACCAGCTCAGAGTCGTGCAGGCTGGCCGTGAGATCGTCGAAGACCGCGCCGCGCTCAAGGTCCCGGTAGGTCAGATCGGTGTATTCCACGCCGATGAACGACGTCAACTGTCTCTTGTGCATTGCTGCCTCCGATGGTCGCGGCCTTCGACGCGAGCTGGACGTGCTGCGGTGGCAGTCGACCAGGCGTGCCGGCGCACAGGCGTCCACATTGACCGCACTGAATGCCAAATCGTCGCCGTCGGGCCGGTAGGGGCCACCCGGTCACCGGGGAGTCGCAACTCCCGCCGCCGCCACTCCGCCGCACCGATCCACCCGTCGGCACGGGCACACCGGCCGTTGAGTGACGCGCTTGCCGGTCGAGCCAATAGACGAAGCTTTGCCCACTTCCGGTGGTCCTGTCAACGCCGTACCCGACCCTATGCCGATCGTCGGCGATCGGATTCCGTGGGAGCCGGCACAATCAGCGCCGCGGCAGTTTCATCGCACGGATGTCGGCGACGATGTCGGCGACGACGGGTCGCTCGTTGGGTCGCTTCCAGGCCAGCGCCGCTGTGCACTGGAGGTCTCCCGCCAGCGGCACGATCACGACGCCCGCCCGCGCGTAGTGCTGCTCCGTGCTCTCCGAGAGCAACGCGACGCCGGCGCCGGCCGACACGAGTTCGAGGGTCTCCTCCAGCGACCCGGAGCTGACCGTTCCGAGCGGGGTCACATCGAGGATCTGGGGATGCCGGAAGGCGTTCCAGGCCGCGTCCGGTGAGCGCGGCACGACCCAGTGGCGGTCGCCGAGCTCGTCCGGCCGCACCTCCTCACGGCCGGCCAGCGGGTCGGTGACCGGCAGGGCGATCGCTCGCCGATCCGTGGTCACGACCAGTTGTTCCAGGTCCTCGGCCGTGAGTGGCGGCCAGATGATCGCCAGGTCAGTCGTGTCCGAGGCGAGCCCGCAACTGGGGTCGTCGAAGTCGAACCGCCGCAGCTCGACCGGGCGACCGAGACGCTGCTGGGCGATCCGGACGATCTGCCCGGTCACCGACGAGGCGGCCTCCCCCATGAACCCGAGGGTGAGGCCGTGGGGTTCGTCGTCGAGCAGAATGCCTTCCAGCTCGTCGGCGACGTGCACGAGTTGCTCGGCCCGGGACAGGACCCGCAGCCCCCGCTCGGTCAGTGACACCCCACCCAGCTCGCGCTGGAACAGCTTGGTGCCGGCGTGGGCTTCCAGCCGGGCGACAGCGGCGCTCACGGTCGGTTGGCTCACCTGCAACAGGCGGGCCGCCTCACCGAAGGATCCCTGTCCCGCCACGGCCACGAAGGCGCGCACGGACTGGAGCGTCATGACCACGGTACGACAATAGACGATGTCTATCCCCATAGCGATATCTTGGGGCGCGCCGATCCCGGGGGCCGTGGAAGTATCACCACCGAGGCCGATCACTACGCCTGCCCACGTGCGCGAACCTGTTGTTCGGCCTTTGGGACGCCGAAATTAGTCGAGGGGAATCAGCGGTGAAACGTCCTACAGGTGTGTTGGTGGATGCCTACAGCACGGGTAACTTCCTCCCCAGCGCCTTTCGTCGCCTCGGCGTCGCGGTATTCCACCTGCAGAGCACCCCGGAGCTAATGCCGAGCATGCTGGCGCCCGCACGGGACAGCTACGAAGACTTTCTCGTGTACGACAACGAAGAGACAGCGGTAAAGGATCTGGAGAAGATCTCGCCGCTGTTCGTGGTGGCGGGTCAGGAGCCCGGCGTTCCTCTCGCCGACCGGCTCAGCGAGGTGCTCGGCCTCCGGACCAACGGTTCGGCGCTGTCGTCCGCGCGACGCAACAAGTACGACATGATCGAGGTGGTGCGTGCCGCCGGCCTCGTCACGGCCGACCAGACGCTTACCAGCGACGTCGAGCAGGCCCTCGAATGGGCGAACACCGGTGGCCACTGGCCGTGCGTCACCAAGCCCCTCTCCTCGGCGTCGACGGACGGCGTGTTCGTCTGCCGCGACGAGGCCGACCTCCGCAACGCCTTCAGGTCGATCCTCGAATCCAAGGACATCTTCGACATACCCAACCAACAGGTGCTGGTCCAGAGCTACCTGGAGGGCACCGAGTACATCGTCGACACGGTGAGCGCGGACGGTCACGCGTATGTGTGCGGCGTCTGGCGCTACGACAAGCAGCTCCTGCCCAACGGCAAGCCGATCTACAACCGCGATGTGCTGATGAACGCCGACGATCCGGTGTGCGGCCCGCTGATCGCGTACACGCGGAAGGTGCTCGACGCGCTGGGGATCCAGAACGGCCCGGCGCACTCCGAGGTCATCATGCGCGCCGACGGTCCGGCCATCGTGGAGGTCGGAGCACGGCTCAACGGCAACATGCACCCCGGCTTCCACGACCTCTGCCTCGGCGGCAACCAGGCGGATCTCACCGCGCTGGCGTACGCCGACACCGACCGGTTCCTCGACGAGTACGGGGGCAAGGTCTATCAGCGGCGGCAGCCCGCCATCGTCTTCAACACGCCTACCGAGCTGTCCGGCCGGATCACCTCGATCAACGACGACGCGGTGCGCCGGATCCGGGAGCTGCCGTCGGTGGTGGAGCTGACGGTCAAGCGCAAGCCCGGGGACGTCCTCGTCCCCACCCGCGATCTGCTGACCAGCCCGCTGCGGGTCTTCATGACGGCGACCGACGAGGCGTCCCTCGAACGTGACTATCGTGCTGTCGACGACATCCGGGAGTCCGTGTACGGCCTCGACACATGAGGCCGACCCTTCGGGAGAACCTCGCCAGTCTTCGGCCCATCCGCGGCCTCCTCATCTCCGTCGCGGTGGCGCGCAGCTCGGTGATGCTCTTCCCGTTCTACGGGGCCTACCTGGCGGTCACCCGCGAAGAGCTGTCTCCGGCCGGCGTCGGCCTGGTGATCGGCGCGTTCGGCGTGGGCGCGCTGGTGGCCGACCTGGTCGTCAGCCAGCTGAGCAGACGGCTGTCGGAGCGCAGAGTCGCGGTGCTCGGCATGATCGGCGTCGCGGTGTCGGTCGTCGTGGTGGCCGTGATGCCGGGCATGTGGCCGCTGGTAGCGGTGACTGCCGCCTGGGGCTTCTGCTACGAGCTGATCAATCCTGTCTCGTACACGCTTGTCGCGATGATCATGCCGGATTCGCAGCGGCGGTTCGCCTTCGCCGCCGTGCGGCTGGCGGTGAACGTGGGCATGGGCATCGGCCCGGTGCTCGCGGGCGTGCTGTTCAACGTGTCTCCGAGCTTGCTGATCTGGGGCACCGCCGTCGGCTACCTGATCGCCGCCGGCATCCTGGCCCGCGCCAAGCTCGCCGGGATCCAGCAGAGCGTGGTCACCCCGGCCGCAGAGGCGGTCGACGACGCGCCGAGCCATGACCGGCGCGGCAGTGAGGTGAGGTTCTGGTCCTTCTTCGCCTCGATCATGCCGATCCATCTCGCCTACGCGTTGCCGCCCACCATCATCAGCGCGTACGTGATCCAAAATCTCGGCAGCCCGGCGGTGTGGGTGAGCGCCATCTTCGCGGTGAACGCGCTGCTGGTCATCACCTGCGAGATCGGCCTCAACCATCTCATGAACCACTGGCGGCGCCGCACGACGCTGCTGGCCGGTTACGCCTGCGCGCTCGTGGGTTTCGGCCTGATGGGCTTCGGGGCGAATCCCTGGATGCTGCTGCTTGGCACCGCCTGGTGGACCGTCGGCGAGATGATCGTCTTCCCGGCCATGCTGGACCACGTCAGCGCTGTCTCACCGGCCGCCCTGAAGGCTCGCAACATCGGCCTGTACGCCGCCGGTGTGAACGTCGGTGTGCTGGCGGCCCCTCTGCTGTTCCTCCCGCTCCTCGCGGCGACCGACGCCCGGGTCTCCTGGGCGGTGGTGGCCGGCGTCGTCGCCCTCGGCATGATCTCGGTGGCGGCGTTGAGCTCCGTGAAACACCTGTGGACGAGCGATGAGGTGGTGCCGGCCACCCTGGAAGGGACAAGCCGATGAACGCCGTGTCGTCAACCGCCGGGGCCGATCCGCTGCATTTCAACGTCGCCGGTGCCGGCGTACCGTCACCGGCGGTGACCGACGCCATCCGACAGTACCTGGAGCTTGAGGCGTCCTCGGGTCCCTACGAGGCTGAGGCGGCACACGGCGAAGGGCTTGTCGCGGCGGCACGTGCCGGTCTCGCCGGCCTGCTCGGCGCTGAGCCGTCCGGTGTCGCCCTCTTCGACAACGCGACCCGTGCCTGGACGACCCTTGTGGGAAACCTTCCGCTGGCCGCGGGCGACGTGGTCTGGGTGTCGGAGTACGACTACGTCGGCAACCTGTTCCACCTCGCCGAGCTGCGCCGACGTGTCGGCATCGACATCGTCGTCATGCCGTGCACCCCGCAGGGCGACGTCGACCTCGACTGGATCGCGAAGCATCTCAACGACGACGTCGCCCTCGTCTCGGTGTCACACCTGCCCTCCTGCTGCGGGGTGGTGGTCGACGTCGCCGGGATCGGCGCGATCGTCCGGGGATCCCGCGCGCTGTTCGTGGTCGACGGGTGCCAGGCGGTCGGCAACGTCGATGTCGACGTGGCGTCGATCGGATCGGACGTCTACACCGGCGCGGGCCGCAAGTTCCTGTGTGGCCCCCGGGGCACCGGCTTCGCGCACATCTCCGACAAGTACCGCGCCGTCGCCTCGCCGGCCGTGCTGGACGTGCACGCCATGACGGTCTCGGCAGCACTGGACACGAAGGCGCTGATCAGCGACGCGTCGAGCTTCGAGCTGGCCGAACGGAACATCGCCGTGTGGGCGGGGCTGGGCGTTGCCGTCGAGGAGCACCGTGCCCTCGATCCGGTGGAAGCCCAGCGATCGCGGGACCTTTTCGCGGTACTGGAGAGGGAGGTCTCCGCCATGCCGGGCCTCACCCGGCTCGGTCAGGCCAGCCGGAGGTCGGGAATCGTCTCGGTGACAAGCGAGCGGCTGCCGGTCGCCGACATCTACGCCCGCCTTGCGGAGCAGGGCATCAGGGCCTGGGTGGGTCACGGTGCGCACACGCCGTTGTTCGCGCTCGACCGGGGCGCCGACGACTTCCTTCGGATCTCCATGGGCCGCGGGACCACCCCAGCCGATGTCGAGAGACTGGTGACCGCTCTCGCCGACGTGACCCGGTGAGTTCGGCACAGGTGGCACGGCTCTGACCCACAGTCGCATCTGAATCACGGGGGTTCCATTGGTTCTGACCGAGTACAGATTGACAGTCACGACCGTCCTCGAAGAGGCGACGAGCAGGCTCAACCTCTTGACCGAGCGGGAGAAGGACGTCTTCTACGCCCTCGGGTGCGGGATGGCGAACGCCGAGGTGGCCCGTAATCTCACGATCTCCGAACGCACCGTCAAACACCATGTCACCGAGATCATGGCGAAGCTCGGTCTGGAGTCTCGGCTCAAGGTCGGCATCGTCGCCTGCATCACGCTGTTGACAAGTGAGGCCGCCGACAGCCAACAGTCGGCTCCACCGGCCACACCTCCCGCGACACCGCCGGGAGTCGGCGGCCCCGCCGGCACCAACCTGACAGGATGGATCCATGGCCAGGACCCTGGGGACAGTCGCGTTGACAGGCGCGGCCGGCGCTATCGGAACGGTGGTTCGCCCGGTTCTGGCCGAGCACGCTGACCGGCTCGTCCTCCTCGACGAGCAGCCGATCTCCGACGCGGGCCCCACCGAGACGGCACGGATTGTCGACCTACGCGATCCGGACGCCGTCGTCGCGGCTCTGGAGGACGTCGACTGCGTGGTGCACCTCGGCGGTATCGCCGACGAGGCCCCACTGGCCGATCTGCTGAACGTCAACGTGCTTGGCACGTACCACGTGCTGGAGGCCGCTCGTCGACATCGCCTGCGTCGCGTCGTGCTGGCCAGCAGCAACCGGATCACCGGCTTCTATCCGGCTGACGAGTTGGTGCACCCGGACTGGCCGGTGCGTCCCGACGGCCTCTACGGCGTCAGCAAGGCGGGGATCGAGGCGCTCGGTCGTCTGTACCACGACAAGTTCGACACACAGGTGGTCTGCCTGCGCATCGGCAGTATGGAGTCGGCCCCGACCGAGCCGCGCCACGCGGCGACCTGGCTCAGCCCACGCGACTGTACCGGTTTCATCCTGGCCTCCCTGACCGCGCCCGATCCGGGCTTCCGCACCCTGTACGCGGTCTCGGACAACGCCAAGCGATTCTGGGACGACGCCGGATGGGCGGCGATCGGCTACCGGCCCGTCGACAACGCCGCGCGGCACGGATACGGCGACGACCCAGCCGAGGGGGACGACGTGCAGGGCGGCGAATACGCGTCGGCCCCCTACACGCTACGGAACATGTAGCGCCAGCTCGTCCCGTCACTCCTCCCGCAACTCGATCGCCTCCACCGGGCAGACGGACCTCGCCTCCCGCACAGCCTCCACCGAGTCGGCGGAGAGGTCCTGGGCACGTACGGTCGCGATGCCGTCCTCCGGATCCTGGTCGAAGACCTCGGGAGCCGTCAGCACACAGAGACCTGCTCCGACGCACGCGCCGGCATCCACACTTACCCGCATCTCCACAACCTCCGGGGACAGAGTCGGTTCACCACGTCACCAACAACTCGTGCACGCCGTACACGGCCATGTCTGATTTGAACCGGACGGCCTCCAGCGGTGTCGCGAGCCGCAGCCCCGGCGTGCGCCGGGCGACGCCGCCATACACCGCCTCCAACTCGATTCGGGCCAGCGCCTGCCCGATGCACTGGTGGCTGCCGTACCCGAAGGCGAGATGGTGACGGGCCGGCGCGGTGACGTCGAGTTCGTCACCCTGAAGGAAATGGTCACCGTCCCGGTTCGCCACGTCGATTGCGGCGATGACGCCCTCACCGGCACGGACCCGGTGTCCGTTGACCTCCACGTCCGTGGTGGCGATCCGCCGGATGCCGCGCTGCACCACAGTGAGGTAGCGCAGCAGTTCATCAGTCACCCGCGACACGGTCGCCGGTGTCTGGTCGCGACGGAGGTACGCGAACTGCTCGGGATGCTGCGTCAAGGCGAGAACACCGAGGGACATCATGTTCGCGGCGGTGTCGTGGCCCGCCGTCAGCACCAGCAACGCCATCGCCGCGAGCACCTCGCGGGTCACGGACCCGCTGCGCACGTGCCGCGCCGTCAACCGGCTGATCAGGTCTTCCCGTGGTCGCCGGTCACGCTCGCCGATGAGCGCGACAAGGTAGTCGAAGATCTCGCCGCGTGCCGCGGTGGCCTCCGCCAGCGTCAAGCCCACCATACCCATGGTGGCCGTGCGGCTCCGGACGAACTCCGCGTCCTCGTGCGGCACGCCGAGCAGCTCACAGATCACCGACAACGCGGTGGGCAGCGCCACCGTCGCGACGAAGTCGCTCGGACTCCCGGCGGAGATCAGCGCGTCAAGGTGGCCGTCGACCACTCGGGTGATCTGTGCGCGACGTTCCTCGCTGCGTCGGACGGTGAACTCGGGCATCAGCATCCGCCGGTTGGCGGCGTGCTCCTGCCCGTCCATGACGAGCATCGTGGCGCCGACATTCACCTCCGCCGCCGCCACGCCACTGGACAGCGGAAAGCCGGGCCGTGACTTGTCGGCACTGAACCGGGGGTCGGAGAGCACCACGCGTACGTCGTCATACCGGGTGAAGAGCCACGGGTGGCTGCCGTCCCAGATCGTGACGCGTCGGGGGCCGACCGCGCGGAGCGCGCTGGCAGCCGGTGGCGGGTCGAACGGGCAGCCACGGCTCATCGGGTACGTCGGATGGTCGGCCGATTCGGCGACCGCAGCGGTCGCGTCAGGCTGGACAGGGGTCATTCCACTCCTTCGTCCTGAAGATGTCCCTGGCCGTGCAGGTACCCCCAGCACTTCTCGATCAGGTCCGGGCCGAAGGCAGGCAGGGTGACGCCGCGACGGTTGAGGTCCCGCACGGTGGCGTCGCTGTCGAGTCGCGCCCCGCCTCGAACGCCGTCGTCGCCCAGATGGTGCAGATAGGGCAGGGCGGGCAACTCGGTGCCACCAGCCGCAGCCGCACGGATCCGGTCGACCCACACGCTTAGCGGCACCGCGGACGACGTCGTGCCGAACATCCGGTCATGGACCGCCATGAAGGCACCGAGGTCGACGCCGTAGCGCTGGTGGAGGTGCTGCACCGGCATCGGTGCGTCGTCAAGCACCCCGCTGACCACCGCCCGCGCGGCGACGTCCACGGGCAGCAGGTCGGCGCGGGCCGCAGCGCCGGTCGGATAGCACCCCAACCGCCTGGCGGTAAGCAGCAGGCGGCAGAACATGTCGTCGACGTTGACGGCACCGTGGACGGTGTCGCCGAAAACCCGACCCAGCCGGTACACCACCGACTCGGCGCCCTGTGTGGACGCCCTGGCGATCAGGCGCTCGGCCGCCCACTTGCTCGCCGAGTACCCGCGTGCGGGCGAGTGCCGCTCGTCGGCTGTGGAGGACCACTCGTCGACCTGGCGTGCAGGGCCGTCGGCGAACACCGCGGTCGTCGAGAGGTGGTGCAGACGCTTCGCGCGCCCCGCATCGAGCAGGCGGAGGAGTTCGGCGGTCCCACGCACGTTTGTGGGCGCGTTCACCGAATACGGTGACAGGTGGTGTACCCGTGCGCCGGCGTGCACGATGGCGTCGACGTCCGTGAGCGCCTCCCAGGTAGCCGCGGTCGCGCCCAGGGCAGGCGCCGCGAGGTTCCCGACGTCCACCGTGAGTCGTGGATTCGCGACGTCCAGGGCGACCAGGTACCGGTCGGCGACCTCCTGGAGCCGCCGTCTGCCCTCCCGTTGCGAGGTGGCTCGGACCAGACAGCGCACCTCGGCGTCGGTGTGCCGGAGCAGTTCCGCGAGAACGAACATCCCGACCAGTCCGGTGGCGCCGGTGAGCAGCACGTTCCGCGGAGGTACGGCAGGGGTGCCCCGGAAGCGCCACGAGGGGTCGAGCAGGGCTGACTCCTCCGGCACCGCCTGGGCGCTCGCGACGGCTACCCCCTCCCGGCGGCCCTCGATCCGGCTGACCACGGCACCGACCGTGGGCTCTGCGAGGAAATCCCTGATGTCGATGGAGACGCCGGTGACCTCCTCGATCCGGGTGAGCAGTCGGATCAGGCGCAGCGAGTGCCCGCCGACGTCGAAGAAGTCGTCGTCGAGCGATCTCACCTCGGTGTGCAGGATCTCGCGCCAGAGGGCGGCGACCACGCGCGCCGTCGTGGACAGGGTCGGGACGGCCGGCATCGGCCCCTCAGCGGCGGCCCGGTGCTGTTCCCCGCCGGGTCGGTCGGTGCGCTCTGCGGCACGGCGGGCGAGTTCCCTGCGGTCGGTCTTGCCGTTGCCGTTCGTCGGAATCTGTGGCACGGCCATGAACGCCGCCGGGATCATGTAGCGGGGAAGCCTGCGCGCCACGAAGGCGCGCAGCGTGTCGGAGGCGACCTGTCCGACGACGAAGGCCACGAGTTCGGCGTCGTCTCCTTCGCCGGCCAGCACCACGGCGGCCTCGGCGACGTCCGGGTGGCTGGCGAGCACCGTCTCGATCTCGGCCGGTTCGATCCGGAAGCCACGCAGCTTCACCTGGTCGTCGAGGCGCCCGAGGAAGTCCAGATTGCCGTCGGGCAGCCAGCGCACCCGATCCCCCGTGCGGTAGAGCCGCTGACCGCCGACGGCAGGAACGACGCCGAACCGGGCTTCCGTCGCCGCCGGGTCGTTCCAGTAGCCGACGGCCAGACCCGCGCCGCCCAAGCACAGCTCCCCCGGCACCCCGACGGCGGCGAGCTGGCCGAACCGGTCGAGCACGAAGGCCGACGTTCCGGGCAGCGGTCGCCCGATCGGAACCCGGGTCCGAAGATCGTCGGGAAGCACCTGGTGGGTGGTGGCCAGGATCGCCGCCTCCGTCGGGCCGTAGCCGTTGATCACCACGGTGGTGGCGGAGTAGTGGCGTGTGTCGCGCTCGTCGGCGGGTTCACCCGCCACCAGGAGGATCCGTAGCGACGGCAGGTTGGGACGCGCCAGCGCCCGGAGAAAGGAGGGTACGCAGACGAGGACCGTGATGCCGTTGCGCGCGACGAACCGGGTGAAGGCGCCCCGGTCGGCGCGGTGCTCGTCGGAGCAGTAGACCAGGGTGGCACCGCAGAGCAGCGGCATGAACTGCTCGTACGCGGCGACGTCGAAGCCGGGCGAGGTCGTCTGCAGCCAGATGTCGTCGGGCCGGAACGGATGCCGCCGCAGGTTGCCGTACAGGGTGTTGACCACTGCCGCGTGTGTGACGACCACTCCCCTCGGGCGGCCGGTGCTGCCCGAGGTGTAGATGACGTAGGCGGGGGTGTCGGCGTCGCCCACGCCGGTAGGAAGCGGGCTGGCGTCCGGGCCGGCGAACTCCTGCAACTGCCGGATGTCGACAGTGGGGGCGCCGAGGGGTTCGGCACCGAAGAGCTGCTCGACGAGGCCCTTTCCGGAAAGGACGAGGGCCACCTGCGCGTCGACAATCATCCGTGTCAACCGGTCGCGCGGATGCGACGGGTCCAGCGGGACGTAGGCCGCACCGGCCTTCAGGACAGCGAGCAGGGCGACCAACAGCTCCGGCGACCGCTCCAGGCAGACCGCGACGTACGAGCCGGGGCGCAGCCCTGCCGCGCGCAGTCCCGCCGCGACGCGGTCGCTGCGCTCGTCCAGCTCCCGGTAGGTCAGCGTCTCCTGGTCGCCCACCACGGCGATCCGGTCCGGCCCTCGGCGGGCCTGGGCGCGCACCAACTCGTGCAGCGGGCCCGGGGCGGCGTCGACGGCGGGCACCTGGCCGCCGACGGCAAGCGCCGCGAACTCGGTTGGTCCGGCGAGTCGCGCCTGCCGGAGGGGGTCGGTCGGGTGCGCGCTCAGCCACCGGAGCGCGTTCGACAGGTGCTCGCCGAGTTGCCGGACGGTGTCGGCGCGGAACAGGTCCGTGTTGAACTCGACCTCGACGGCGACCCGGTCACCGAGTTCCCGAAAGCCGAAGGACAGGTCGAACTTGGCGGTCCTTCGGGGCGGTGGCGGCACGGCGGTGACCTGGGCGGCACCCAGCCGTAGCGTGCCGCTCGACCGCTGCTGGTAGTTGACGACCGCTTGGAACAGCGGCGCACCGCCGAGGCCGACGTCCTCGGCAACGGTGTGCGTCGGCACGCCCTCCTGCCCGTACAGCTCCAGGCAGACCTCACGAACGTGCCGCAACAGATCGGCGACCGTGGCGTCCGGCGGAGGGTTGATGCGGGCGAGCGACATGGTGACGAAGTAGCCGATGAGGCGGTCGCTGCCCGGGACATCCCGGCCGGCGACGGGCACTCCGAGGGCGAGGTCGTCCCGCTCGGCGTAGCGGGACAGGACGACGTGGACGGCGGCGAGCGCGAGCATGAACCGGCTCACGCCGTGCTGTCGGGCAGCGGCGGCGGCAGCGGCGGTCAGCTCGGCGTCGAGTTCGAGGCGGACCAGGTCACCGTTTCCGGTCGGCGCTGCGGGCCTCGCCAGGTCGGTGGGCAGTTCGAACGGCCCCGGGTAACCGGCGAACCGGCGGCGCAGTGTCTCGGCGACCTCCGCGCGTCGCTCGGCCTGTCGGCGGCGCTCGCGGCGTACGTGGTCGGCGAACTGGAACTCCAACGGTGGCAGCGGGGATTCGTCGAGGTGCTCCCGGTTCTCGTAGAGCGTGGCCAGCTCGAGGAAGAAGATGCCGCACGACCAGTCGTCCGCGACGAGGTGGTGGAGGTTGACGTCGACCATCCACTTGTCGTCGGCGAGGCGGAGCACCTCGATGCGGACGAGGGGCTCGCCCAGCTCGACCTGGCGCGCGGCGGCGGTGTCGATCCGGGTCTGTGCTGCCTGTCGCGCCTCGTCGAACGGCAGGTGCCGCAGGTCGGTAAGGGTGACGGCGGGGCCGCCGTCGGCGGCGCTGACCTGCCACAGCCCGTCCGCGTCATGCGCGATGACGGTCCTGACGGCCTGCTGGCGGTCGGCGAGCGCGCGGATGGCACGCCGCAGGCCGGGCTCGTCGAGTGTGCCGCGGACGATGAAGGTCCGGCCGATGTTGTACCGGCCCGCGCCGGCCAGCCGATCCTCGAACCAGACGCCCTCCTGGCTCGGCAACAAGGGCACCCGCACGCTCGCACCTGGTGCCAGGCGGGTGGTCGGCGAGCCGCTGCCCTGCGCGACGCGGCGTGCCACGTCGCGGACGGTGGAGCCCTCCATGAGGTCCGCGAGGGACAGCGACACACCACACTCACGCCGGAGGTGGGCCAGGATCTCCAGTGCCGCGAGCGAGTCGCCGCCGAGACCGAGGAGGGTGTCGTCGGCCCCGACCACCGGCTGGCCCAGGACACGCGCCCAGATGGCGCCGATCATCCGCTGCGCTCCGGTCATCTCGGCATCGCCGCTCGGAACGCCGGCAGCGGGCACCGCGCCGAGGGCGGCGAGCCGTTGCCGGTCGGTCTTGCCGTTGGCCGTGCGGGGCAGCGCCCCGACGACGGTCACCGCCGACGGGACCATGTGGCCGGGCAGGACGGCTGCGAGTCGGGCCCGCACCTCGGCCGGGGCGAGGTGCGCCCCCGGCACCGGCACGACGAACGCGGTGAGGCGGCCGGCGGGGACTGCCGACACCATGACCACCGCGGCCTCACGAACCGACGGGTGGTCGTCGAGCGCGCGTTCCACCTCGCCGAGTTCGACGCGGTAGCCGCGCACCTTGATCTGGTCGTCCCCGCGACCGAGGTATTCGAGGTTTCCGTCGGGGAGCAGCCGGACCCGGTCGCCGGTGCGGTAGACCCGTTGGCCCTGGCGCGACGGATGCGGTACGAAACACGCTGCGGTCTTGCCCGGGTCCCGCAGATAACCGCGCGCCAACCCCGGCCCCTGTACGCACAACTCCCCCACCTGGCCCGGTGGCACGGGTCTGAGCTGCTCGTCGAGCACGAGGGCCGGACCGCCGAACAACGGCGTTCCGATCGGCACCGACGGCCACGCCTCGTCGTAGCGGGTCATCGGGTGCCAGGTGGCGTAGACGGTCGCTTCGGTGGGTCCGTAGCCGTTGACGACCGTGCAATCCGGCACCGTGGCCAGGACCTCGCGGACCGCCCGCACCGACGCCCGGTCGCCGCCGGACACGAGAAGCCGAAGCCCGCGCAACGCAGCGCGGTGATGGTCGACGACCATCGCCAGCAGCGGTGCCGCTAACCGCAGCACGGTGATCTCGTACCGCACCAGCAGGTCGGCGATCTGGTGCAGGCTCGGACGAGGGTCGGGCGGCAGTACGAGAGTGGCGCCGTTGAGCAGTGCGCCCCAGATCTCGAACACCGACGGGTCGACGGTCAGCGGCGCCAGTTGCAACAGCACGTCCTGCGGCCGTATGCCCAACCGGTCGTGACGTGCCAGCGCCACGACCGAGACGTGCTCGATGAGCACCGCCTTCGGCCGGCCCGTGCTGCCGGAGGTGTACATGGCGTACGCGAGAGCCGTCCCGCCCAGCTTTGGAAGGTCGCGGGTGCCGGCCACCCGGTCGGCGACCGTCGGGCCGTACTGGTCGTCGATCGCCAGCACGTCGATCCCCGGCGGGGCCAGCCGCCGGATCCGCTCCGCGTCCGGCGAGCGCACGAGGACGTGCCGTACTCCGCTGTCGGCGAGCATCATTGCCAGCCGCGCATCCGGCAGCCCGGGGTCCAACGGCAGGTACGCCCCGCCGGCACGCAGGACGCCGAGCAGGGCTGCGACGACCTGGGGCGACACCGTCGCGCAGACCGCGACGAGGTCCTCGGGGGCGATCCGGTGGACCAGGTCCCGGGCCACCCGGTGTGCGCACACGTCGAGGTCCCGGTAGGTCAACGCGTCCGCGCCGCAGCGCAGCGCTACCCGCTCCGGCGACGTACGCAGGACCTGGTCGAATGCTTCCGGAATGCTCACGGCACCGGTGCCGCCGTCCGTCGGCATCGCTCCGACCTCCTAGGCGGGACGCTGCTGACGGGGACCGCTGTCAGTCGGTCCGGCGCTCTTCTGGAGGGCTTCGACCACAGTGGCCGTGTCGTAGAGGTCCAGGTAGCGGACGATCAGCCCGTCGCGGACCGTGAAGACGTTCATCCACTGCGCCTCGTACTCGGCGCCGTTGGCGATCACGTCGGTGCGGCTCACCCCGAGGACGACCACCTCGTCGCCGGCGGCGATGAACCGGTACGGCACACACTCGCGAACCCGGATCAGGCCCCGGACGATCTCGAAGAACCGGTCGAATCCGACCTCCCCGTGGTAGACGCCTGCCCACGGTAGCGACGGCGGCCCGTGGTAGATCCACTCGAACTCCGGGTCGAGCAGCCCTTTGATCGCAGGAAGGTCCCCCTTGTCGAAGAGGTCGAAGAATCGACGCACCACGGCCTCGGGCTGATCGTTCATGTGCCGCTCCTCAGCGGTAGGTGCTCGACGTCCGGTCGGCGGCGGCCACGAAGGGCGGCGAGGCGTTCCCGCACGACGAGCGCGCCGACCTGCCGCAGCATCGTGTACGGGCTTGTCGCGGCCAGCTCGGTGACGCGGCTCGCGAAGTACCGGGCCTCGGCCGTGCTGGCGATCGTGGGAAGGAGGAAGAGGTCGTAGACGACGAACACCCGGGCGTGGAGGATCCACCACAGCATGGTCATCGTCGTCAGCGCGTCGCCGTCCTGGCGTACGAACCGGCGCATCAGGCGAGGTGGTAGCACCTCCAGACGTCCCATCAGCCCGACCACGAACCGACGGCCGATGCTCCTGGATCGCCGGGGCAGGGTGTCGATGCCAGTGGCCACGACGGCGGCGAGCGCCTCGGTCCGGCTCGGTAGTCCGAGGCGATCGACCTGGGCGACGGCGTGCAGCGCGACGTGTGCCCCGAACTGGTCGGCGTGGCGGTTGCGCAGGTCGTCCACGAGGTCCGGTGCGCTCCGGCGGGCCTGCTGGTACACCGACTCGGACACCATCGTGGCGCCGGTCGGAAAACAGCCGTAGCTCAGTGCCTTCGACAACGACACGATGTCCACCTCGGGCAGCCGGCCCTGGAAGGCGAACCGGCGGCCACACCGGTAGAACGACGTCAGCACCTCGTCGACCCCGACCAGGAAGCCGTGGGTCGTACGCTCCCGGGCCACGACGGCGAGCAGCTCGTCGGGGATGGGCTCGTACGCGTCGGAGCTGCCGTGCACGATCTCGATCCAGACGAGACCCACGTCCCCGGTGGCGAGTTCCGCCTGAAACTCGCTGACGACGTCCGGGCCGAAGGGGTCGAGATATCGCACGTTGTCGTAGAGCGGCCCGAAGGGCTCCCTGGTGCGTTCCGCCGCTGTCGCGAGCAGCGAGACCAAAGTCTTGCCGCCGTAGTTGTGCCGGAAGACGATCATCCGGCCGGTGCGCGGTCGGGCGAGCATGGCGAGGGTGACGCCGTTCTCCACGGCGGACGCGCCGCTGACGGCGGGAAAGGATCGGGCCAGCCCCGTCTCCGCGGCCAGCACCTCCTCCAACCGAGCGACGTAGTCCACGTCGTCGTCGTGTCGATCCAGCACGTCGCTGACCAGGTCGTCCGGGTTGTGCCCGTTGACGCCCAGGCCCGCGCCGCAGAGCCCGTCAAGCACCTCGACGCGGCGCCCGGAGTCCAGCTGCACGGTCAGCCGCGAACCCGAGGCGCGTACGACGTGCAGCGCCCCGTACGTCTTGCGGTGCAGTTCCGCCGTGCCCGGATTGACGTGCTCGGCGTAGGCGCGCAGGGTTCGCCCCCAGTCTCGGGCTAGTTCCTCGGACGCCCTGCGGACCGGGGCGTCGGCCGACCACCTGCGGTGCAGCACGGCCATGACCTTGCGCATCGCGAGCGAATTGCCGCCGTAGGTGTTCGAGTGCAGGAAGGCGCGCTTCCCCGACCAGACCGCGAAGAGTTCGGTAGTGCCGACGACCGCCCCGAACGGCACCTCGTGGTCCGTCAGGGACCCACCGACGAGGACGAGATCGGGCTCCACCGCCTCGGCGAGCGGAGAACGCGCCCGGGTGAAGTCGAAGGTGCCGAGGTCGAGTGCGATCGGGACGCCGCGCCGCCGGCACTCGACGGCGAGGCGACCGGCCTGGGCCTCGTCGAGTGCGGTGTCCCGGAGGATGACCCCGCAGTGCTCACCGTCTCGGAGCAGGCGCTCCAACTCGGCGGCCGTGTCGACCACCACGACGCCGGGCACCAGGGCTCTCGCCGGGCCGGCGTCCAGCGGATCGAACCGGCGGGCCAGCATGGGGTCCGGATCCAGCACGACGACCCGGCCGCCATGCTGGTGCGCCCGGTCGAGCCCGTGGTGGCGGAGCAACTTGACCGCACCGTGCAGCGCCTCGAGGCCCGAGTTGGCGAAGAACGTGCGGTGCCGCCGCGCCGGGTCTCGGCGGGTGAGCTCCCCCACCGCCGCGCTCAGCAGGTGGCCCACCTGCGCCGCCTCGGTGGTGACGAACCACGACGGCATGACGAAAATCGGGTACTTCTCCCGGATCAGGTCGGTGAGGATCTGCCGGGTCTCCGGACCGATCCCCCGGCTCCGGTCGGTTGCGTCCCGGTGAGTCGAGGTAGACACGGGCATCCTTTCCTCGTCGGTGCGGCCGAGGACCGCCGCCGTGCGCTCGTCAGCGGTAGTCACGACCGAACTCGATCCGGCGCGGATCGTGCAGGTCTGCCAGGGCGGTGAGGACGTTCGGCGGGTACTCGGCGAGGCGGTGCAGGAAGTGCAGCCACCAGTTCTCGCCGTACACGGTGGCGACCCGGACGGGCACACCCTGGTCGCGCAGGCTGCGGAGGAGATCGGGCCGTACGCCGTGCAGCATCTCCACCTCCTCGACGCGGCTGAGCAGCCCGCGACGAGCGGCGAGATCGTGCACGGCGGGGTCCTGCGAGGCGCAGGTGACCCGGCTCTGGAGGGTGGTCAGTCGTTCGAGGAGGGTTACGTATCGTTCGTCGAGTTCTGGTCCGCGGGGCAGCGCCACGTCGGGCGACTCCCGGTAGACACCCTTGACCAGGCGGAACTTGGCGCCCGTGTCGGCGAGCGACTCGATGTCGTCGGCCGTGCGGTGCAGGTGCGCCTGGAGGGTCAGGCCGACGTTGTCGTACTTACCGGCCAGTTGCCGGAACACGTCGAGGATCCCGTCCACGAATGTGGAGTTCTCCATGCTGATGATGATGTCCATGCCCTTGGTGGCAGCTGCCTCCAGTAGGCGGGCCGTGTTCTCGTACGCCATCTCCGGTGAGATGAGAGCGCCCACGTTGGACAGGTCGAAGCCGAGCTGTACGGGTTGGCTCAACGCCTCGCTGGATTCGCTTATGAGCGCCTCGTACTCGGCCACGACGCCCTGGATCTCCGCGGCGTCCTGGGCCTCCTCGCCGACGACCTCGACACCGACGGCGTAGCCGGCCTCGGCGAGAATCGGCAGTCGGCGGAGAAGGCCCGCGCGGTCCTGCGCGACGATGTAGCGGCTGGCCGCGGGCCAGAGCGTCTCCCGCAGCAGGGCGCTCTCCGCGAACGCGGTTCGGTAGGACAGGCCGGCCGCCAGAACCTTCAGGGCGGCGGTGGCAGACCGCAGGTCAGGCTCCACAATGCTCATGTCGCGTCCGTCCGTGGTGAGGTTCGTGATCGTCATCGGGTCGCACCTTCAAGCTCAGCGGCACGCTGGGTGGCGTGCTTCATGGCCAGTACCTCGGCGAAGGTCGTGGACGCCGTCGCCGGATCCCCGCCTTCGCGCCGCCATCTGCGGTACTTCGAGGCGTAGCTGATCAACGTCTCCTTGTTTCCCTGCCCCGGCGGCCGGGTGACGATGCCGGCCCACATGCTGTCCCAACCCGCGTATGCCTTGTCCTTGAGCAGGGCGGCGTGCGCATTCTTCATATTCCAGAACGGCACACCCGTGTTGAGGTGGTGCACGAGGTGGTAGTTGTCGTGGTGCCGTCCGAGCAGAAAGTTCTCGATGGCCCAGCCGTGCCGGTTGCGGGTCATGAGGACCTGCTTTTCTTCGCTCTCGGGCAGCGGGTAATGCTCAGCGAGCTCCGTCAGCCAACCGATGGCGATGGCGGTCGTGAACATGGGCACGAACCAGAAGAGCAATATAAGAGTTGCCCATCCGAACGCGAATGCGATACCGACGATGGCGAGCCACTGGGCGACGATGATGAGACGCTCCGCACGCAGCGAGATAGGCATGGAGACCTTCGCCTGCGGCATCTTGCAGAAGATGCGGTCGTCGATGACGTACTTGATGTACTGCGGTGTGCGGAAGCCGAGGATGCTCAGCAGGATGTTCTTGCCGAAGAAGACCACATCGGATTCTCGGTGGTCGTACAGGCCGCACTCGACGTGGAACGAGTAGTCGGGATCCTTCTCGGGATCGCCCAGGTAGCGGTGGTGGTAGCCGATGTGCGTGTTCCGGTACGGGTTGTACAGGTGGAGCACGAGATAGCCGGAGAAGATCGTGCCGAGTATCAGGTTGAGCTTCTGGTTGCGGGCGAGCACCTTGTGTGACGACTCGTGCAGCAGGTTGACGAATCCCCGCTGCGTGGAACCGATCAGGATCGCGGATATCGGATAGAACCACCAGGACAGACCCAGACATAGATAGACAGAGAAGGCGATCACTGCGAAGTCGGTGAGTATGGCGAGCGGAGCGTGGTAGTTGTCCAGCTTGCACAACTGCCGCAACTCCTTTCGGACTCCGGCTTCGATGTTGGAGAAATCGAAGTCAACATGACCTGACAAAGCAGGCTCACGAGCAAGGTCGACTGGCATTACTCACTCCCGATTAGCAAGCGCGGCAAAGAATGCCGGCGAGGATGCCCCTGGAGATCCGACTACAGCCAGAGCAGGGGTGCCGAAACAAGAACCGGCGCAGGCCGGTCACAACAGCATCTCGGCATTTACATTGCTCTTGGTCAGCATGTACGCCGCGTCAGGGGGTCGGTACTGTACTAAAGTCCGATCACCGAAAGAGACGGCTCGAATACTTGCTGCCACCAGCAGCTAAACCCATGCTTGGGACAAGGACTGTGACGTATGTCACTGTAATGTCGGTCGATTTGTGCCGTCGCCGCGGCAGCGGTGCGTCGGTGAGCACGACCGCCCCGGCCCCGGCGAGTCGACGCGCCGGAGGCGGAAACGCCCCATCTCGAAGGCAGGTCGGCAGGTCAGGCCCGGGTCGACGGGCGCGCGTGTCGTGTCACCAGCGGTCGGGTCACCAGCGGTCGTGTCACAAGCGTTCGGGTCACAGCCCCGGCTCGGCCGGGAGCCGATGCCGACGGATCAGCCGCTGCTCGATGAAGGTCCGCCACACCCGGTCCGCGACCGTCCGTTCGACGATCCACAGCCGACGCTGCGCCTCGGCGAGGGTGAGCGGCGCGGTGAAGAGATCCAGGAACAGCCGGCTGCTGCGGTTGAGCGCGAACACCTGGCCGTCGGCCCGGCGGAACAGGTGCCGGTCCGCCGGCAGGTCGCCGGGGACGCCGTCCTGGTCGTCCGACCGCATCCGCCGGTACGCCTCTCGGACCTGCTCGTCGTCGTGGTCCACGAAGGAACCGTTGGCGAGGAACTCGGTCTCGTCGTCGCCGTCGTGTCGGACCCGGTCATTGGCGAGCACGCCGCGCACCGCCGTGCCGTAGCGGTCGTGGTAGAAGAACGTGTGCGGGGTGTCGGTGCTGCCCAGCCACGGACGGTGGTAGTGCCCGGGGTTGAGACCGGCCTTGGCCTGGGCGACCTCGGCCTGCGCCGCCTCGGTCACCGGCTCGTCGTACTGGAGGACCCGGACGATGTCCGAGCCCTCCACCGGCCGCACGTTCGTGAGGCCGAACCGCTCCGGCTCCTTCGCGACGATCGCGCCCGGGGTCAGCATGAAGTCTCCGAGCCCGCCGAGGGTCCACAGGTCCGGGTTGTCGCGCAGGAACGTGATGCTGTCCAACGCCTCTTCGCGGGTCTCGGTGGGAAACCCGGTGAAGCCCATCATCTGCACACCGATGTTGGCCTTGGTCATCGCGGTCATGGTGCGCCGTACCTGCTCCGGCTTGGTGCCCTTGTCGATCAGGTCCAGGATGCGCTGGTTGCCGGACTCGAAGCCGACCGAGATGGCGACACAGCCGCTGCGCCGCAACAGCTCGCAGCGCTCGTCCGACCAGTACTTCTCCAACCGGATCTCGGCGCCCCAGCGAAAGTCCAGCCCTCGCTCGACTGCCTGCTCGGCGAAGCGCAGGATCGTCGCGGGCGCGAGCACGTCCACCGAGAAGTAGATGAACTTGGCGAACTTCGACAGCTCCGTGACGTCGGTGATCATCTTGTCCACCGTGTCCTGCCGCCACGGGCTGGTGGGGCCGTCGGTGTTCAGGCCGTAGTCGCAGAACGTGCACTTGTTCCAGTAGCAGCCCCGGGTCGGCGAATAGTAGACGAACCGCTCCGGGCTGAGGTAGAGGTCCCAGGGCAGGCCGGAGAAGTCCGGGACCGGCATCTGCGCCAGGCGCTCGTAGCGCAGGGGCAACTGGCGCTGGCGGCCGTACTTCGGGTGCAGTCGGACGTTGGGGTGCCCCGCCGGCAGCGTCCCGGCCGCCACCGCGTCCAGGATCTCCGTGTACGCGCTCTCCCCCTCGCCGACCACTATCGCGTCGAAGTCGGCAAGCACCTGGAAGACGTACTCGGGTTTGCTTGCGCACTTCCAGACGTCCGAGATCTCCGTGCCACCGGCGACGAGGAAGGCGTCCGGGCAGGCCCGGCGGACGAGCCGCGCGATCCAGAGCGCGAACGGTAGCTGCCACTGGTAGGTGGCGCTGATCCCGATCACCTGGTGCCCAGCGGCGGCCAGCCGTGGGATCAACACGTCCTCGTAGTACGGCTGGAAGGGCCTGTTGAGCCGGGCGAGCATCGCCTCGTCGGTAAGCGCGGCCACCGAACCGATCGAGATCATCGGCGGCGGTTGCAGCCGGAAACCGGCGCGGAACTGCCCGGGGAACCCGACGGCGCCGAGCGCGTCCATCCAGGAGATCACGCCCTCGACGGCGTCCTGGTAGTGCCCGTAGTCGTAGAACAGTGTCGGATCCTGTAGGACCCCGATCGACCGGCGCAGCCGCTCCGGGTCGGGGTCGGGCAGGCCGAGCTGGTTCGCCCGGGCCATCAGCGCGTCCGGGCCGCTGAGGTCGTCGATCGAGAGCCGGGACAGCTCCCGCCGCAGCCACTCGTACGCCGACGGGGTGTGGGAGTGGTGGAACGCCTCGATGTTGGCGTCGATGATGTCCGCCGGCCGGTGACCCTGCGCCCGCGCGTACGAGTCGAGATAGTTCAGGGAGTGGTATCCCGAGGTGGGATCGGTAAGCGGGGGGTAGATCAGTGCCGCCTTCACCGTGCCGCTCATCGACGCCTCCTCAGCTGACCCGGGCCGCGGAACCGGCAAGGGTTTCCTCCTGCACGCGCTGCGCCACCGCCGGCAGCCGCGGGGCGCCGAATGCCTTGACGTACGCCACGAACGGTTCGGCGGCGTACCGGAACGCCGACAGGTCGACGAAGCCCCGGTCCCACGCCGCCGCTTCCAGCCCGTCGACGTCACAGCCCCACAGACTGGCGAAACACGCGTCGATGACCTCGGTGCGGAAGTGGAGCCGACCACCCGGGCGGCGGTGTCCCGTCGTACGCGGAACGACTGTCTCGTTCAGCGACGCGGCGATCGCCGCGACCTGCCGCGCGGCGGCGAGCAGCGCCGGGGTACGCAGCGGCGCCGCGACCATCCACAGCGCCAGGCTGCGGTACGGCGTGGTGCCGAACGCTCGCACCAGCATCCGCAGCACCGCCTCGCGATCGTCGAGGCCCCGTTCCCGGTCGGTGAGCCAGTCCCAGCCGTGGGAGCCCGCTGCGGTCAGTCCTCGCTGACGGGCCACCTCGTGGGCGCGCTCCTCGGCCGTCGGGTCGGCGATGTCGACAGCGGCCAGCCCGGCCAGCACGCTGCGTCGATGCCAGGTCGGCGTCTCAGGGTGCAGCAGCATCAGTGCCGCCGCGGCCTCCCGGTCGCTTACCCAGTGCCCGCCGACAGAAGCCCCGGCGAACCGTGATCGCCAGCTGTCCATGAAGCGGGTGTGCAGATTGTCGATCGGCTGGTCGCCGTCGTGCGCCGGGCACAGCTCGGGCGCGTTGTCCGCGGCCATCGACAGCAGCAGTCGCGCGTCGGCGCCCTTGGCGTCGGAGGGGTCGCGCCGGTGCCACGTCAGGAAACGGTCCACAACGGGCGCCGCCTCGGGCGGCGCGGTGCGCTCCAGCGCGCGGTACGACCGCCGCCGGAAGGGCAGGTCCCGGCACAGGTCCAGCAGCAGCCCGGCTTCGGCGTCGCTGAGCACCCCGTCGACGACGGCGCGGCGCAGCGCGACCCGGATGTTGACAAGCGGCTCGCTCAACGTGCGGTGGCCCTCGTCGGCGGGCCCGTGCACCACTGCCACCTCGTCGTCGCCGGTGACGACGCCGTCGCGGTAGAGCTGGAACACCTCGCCTACACCACGCATCCCGAACGGCCACAGCTCGGCGGCGCGCAGCGCACCCATGCTTGCGGCGCCGGCCACTGTCACCCCACTGTCGAGCAGGTCGAGGATCTCCCGGTGGCGTACCGGCGGGTGTTGCAGGAAGAACCCGTCGATGACGAGGACCCGGTCGCCGGGTCCGACGTCCAGGCGGAGCAGGTCGCCGTGCGCGACGGGCGGCAGCACCACCGCGTCGGGCAGCAGCCGGGCGACCTCGTCCGCCGGCAGGCTCGGACCGATGAAGACGACGTCAGTCACGGGGCACTCCTGGTCGGGTACTCAGGGCCCGCTCGTCGAACATCCGCAGGCCGGGGGCGAACACCTTGCTCACCGGAATGCCGATCTCGTCGTGGGTCAGGTCGACGCTGAACGGCTCGACGCCGGTGATCCGCTGCACCCGCGACGCCAGCTCGCGCAGCACCTGGGTCACGTCTCCGGCCGGCGGGAGGTCCCGGCGGACCGGCCGGACCGGCCGATCGACGGTGGGCGGCGGCACCGGCGGCGCACCGACGTCGTGGTACGCGGTGGCGTCGATGTCGTCGCGGGCTCCGGAGACCATTACCAGCCGCGACTGGGCCGCCTCCGACATGGCCCGCCCGACGGCGATCTCCGGGTCCAGGTGGCAGCCGAAGCCGCCGAAGGTGACAGGCAGGTCCGGCGACCAGATCGAGGCGGCATAGCAGGGCACACCTACCGCGTTCGTGATGTCGCAGACCTCCACCCAGCAGCCGGCGCGCACCAGCGCGTCGTGCACGGTGCGGGTCATCGCGTTCGTGGCGGTGCCCGGGTCGGTGTAGGTGCGCTCGTCCAACGGCGAGGTGCAGTACGGGGCGATGCAGTCCCGCTCGACGACCTCCAGCAGGGCGTGCAGGCTGGCCTCGGCGAAGGTGTTGCCGGTGGCCAACCCGTTGCTGCTGGGAGTGAACAGGGCGCGGTCCCAGCCACGCCGGATGGTGAAGTCCAGTTCGATTGTGGCGCGGGGCACCAGGCAACGCGCGCCGGTCAGCAGCCCGCGGCCGGCCACCCAGTCGAGTTCGACGGCGGAGGTCAGGGGCGACCGTTCCGCCAGGTGCAGCCACCGGATGTCGTACGGCAGGTCGAGCGCCTCGGCCGGGGACCGGACCACGGTCCCCGGCCGGAGGTTCTCGGCATGCCAGGACTCGATGCTCTCCATCACCGCGCTGACCCGGGACTGCGTCGCCGTGGCACCGGTGCCGACGCTCACCGCCATTGTGGCTCCGACGGGCCGGTAGGCGACGTGCACCGGTAGGCCGATCTCGTCGAGCCGGGTGATGTCGGCGACCCGGGTGATCCGGAACCGGTCGAGCATGCCACCGACCCGTTCCCAGGTCTGCTCCACGGTGGCCGTCCGGTAGGTGCCGGATCGGAACGCGATGGTCTCGGTCATGTCAGTCATCGAGGCTCCCGGTGGGGGGTGGGAACGTCAGAGGATGAGGACGGCGATGATGTTGACGTTGTTGTCGGCGACGGGGGCGACGCCACCGGCGACCGACTCCAGCTCGGCCTCGGTCAGCTCGTTGAGGTCGACGAGCGGCACCTCGGGTACGTGCAGCACGTGCCGGCCGGGCGTGCCGGCCCAGTCGTCGACGATCTGCTCCTTGGTGTAGAGCGTGGCGGGCTGGGCGCGGTCGACCTCGACCGTGGCTCCGGCGGCCACCGGCAGGCCTGCGGCGGTCGCGTAGCCGGTCGGGTCGGCGAGGAGGCGTTGCAGTTCCTCGTCGCTGCGCCACACCGCGGTGACGAGTTCCGAGTACTTGGTCACGAACCTCGCGCCATATTCCTGATCGTCGTTGCTCATCGTTCGGTCCTTCCTCGGGGATCACTGTGGGACGGTCGGTTAATTGCCGTGGTGAGAACGCTAGAAAGATCGAGGTTCGGCAATCAAGGATTTCCATCTGAGTGCCATCAGAATCTGCCGCGCCAGCCTGCGGGCGGCAGACATCGGTGTCAGGTGCAGCAGCACGGGCAGCAGCAGGCGCAGCTGGGGTCCAGGCCCGCCACGACGCTGTCCAACTCGTCCTCGGCCAGCTCCGACTGGGCCACCGGCAACAGCGACGGCACGAAGAGCACGAAGGCGCCGGTGGTGCCCGCGCGCTCCCACGACTCGATCTGCACCTCCAGGTCAGGGTCGGTGTCGGCGACGTCCCGGACCACCCGTACCTGCACGTCTTCGGGCAGTTGAAGTCCGTAGCCGGCGAGGAACGCCCGCGGGTCCCGGTCGAGCGCCTGCTCCTTGACGGGGTCGGCCCAGACGTCGGCGACGAGCCGGCTGTACGCGGCCACGAAGACCGCTCGATCGACAGGTGTCATGCCCTGCTCCCTTCGGTGGCCGGCCGCCAGCGGCGACTTCAAAGCGGCGGCGAGAGGCAGCGCGGGAGGTTCCGGGCCGCCGATTTCGCTTCATCGTGGGCCACCTGTCGATCCGGGCCACGCAACGCGTGGGAATTTCATCGAATGTGGCCGCGAAACTGTCGCGCTGCGGCGAAAGCCGGGTAATTGGGAATCAGCGACGTACGGCGGATCGGGGATTCTAATGACTCATGCCACCATCGACAAGTAGTAATTCCTCGACTGTCACCCGCCCGCTTCCCGCACATACGCTGCGATCGTCGACCGCTCGCCGCAACAGCGGTTCGACAGGTGGATGTTCCGTCACCGAGTGCTCCCCGGAGGCGACCGTGACCATCGACGAGGTGACGACGACGCCCGGCGGCCCGGCCGGGTACAGCGTGGAGGAACTTGCCCGCAAGGTCGGGATGTCGGCGCGCAACATCCGCGCGCACCAGGCGCGGCGGTTGCTGCCGCCGCCGGTGCGGCACGGCCGGGCCGCCCTCTACGACGACTCGCACGTCCGCCGGCTGGACGCGATCCTCGCCCTGCAACGGCAGGGCTTCAACCTGGTCTCCATCGAGGCGATGCTCGGGGTCCGGCCCAGCGACGAGGCGCCCGACGGGCTGACCGCGATGCTGCAACGCCTGACCGCCGACCGTCCCGCGCTGGCCCACGCGCTGACCCGGCACGGCGTGATCGGACGCACCACCGACGGCACGGTCCGCACCGTACGGCCACGCCCGCTGCGCGCCGCCCTGGACCTGCACCGGGTACGGGTGGGCACGGTGCCGGCGTTGCAGACCCTCAGCGAGGTGCTGGACAGCCTCCGGCCGGTGGCCGACGAGTTGGTCGCCGCCGTCACGGCGCGACTGCTGGCCCTGGCGCCGGAAGTCGTACGCGGCGGCGCCCGGTCGTCCTGGGCCGACCTCGACAGGGAAACCCTGCTGCTGACCCAGGGTGTGGTCAGCGTGCTCGCCGAGGCGTTCCGGCTCGCCGTGGAGAACCAGGCGGAGGCGCACGTCGCGGAGCTGCTGGAGAACCACCTCGACACGGACGTGTGCCTGGAGGACGGCTCGGTCATCGACAACGGCTGACCCTCCGTCAGCTCGTCGCGGGCTGCCCGTCCGGCTGCCGGCTCTCCACCACCGCGTCGGAGGTTTCCGGCTGCTCCACAAGTTGCCGCCTCGCCAACCTGTGAAACAGTCCCTCGGGTTGGTCCATCAACTCGTCGTAGGTGCCGCGCTGGACGATCCGGCCCGCGTCGAGGACCACTATGGTGTCCGCCGCACGGACCGTGGACAGCCGGTGGGCGATTACCACGCGGGTCGCGGCAAGGGCGGCGGTGCTGCGGGTGACGACCTCCTGGGTGCGGTTGTCCAGGGCGCTCGTGGCCTCGTCGAGGAAGATGATCCGGGGCCGGGGCGCCAGCGCGCGGGCGATGAGCACCCGCTGGCGCTGCCCGACCGACAGCGTGCCACCGCCGAACGGCACCATCGTGCTCATCCCCATCGGCAGCGCCTCCAGGTCGTCGGCGAGGCCGGCCATCCGCGCCGCCTCCCAGACCTGGTCCAGCGGGAAGCTGCCGGCGCCGCAGATGTTGTCCCGTACCGAGCCGGCGAAGAGCTGGCCGTCCTGGAGGACCACGCCACACTGCCGGCGGACCGCGTGTACGTCGAGTTCGGAGAGGTCCTGGCCGTCGTAGAGCACAGCGCCCTGCTGCTGGCGTTCGAAGCCGAGCAGCAGCCGCAGCAGTGTGGACTTTCCGCAGCCGCTCGGTCCGACGATGGCAACGAACTCGCCCGGGCGGACGTGCAGGTCGATGTCGACGAGCACAGGCGGCTCGTCCGTCTGGTAGGCGAAGGTGAGCCGGTGCAGCGCCACCTCGCCGCGCAGCTCGCCCGGATCCACCCGGTCCGGCCGCGCCTCGGGGTCGGCGCGCAGGATCGCCCGGAGGCTGCCCAGCCGGGGCACCGCCGCGATCACCTCGACCCCGCCCGACACCAGGACGAGCAGCGCGCCGAGCAGCATGGCGAAGGCGACGTTGAGGATGAAGAAGTCGGCAGGCGCGACCCTGCCGGCGAGCGGCCCCATCAGCACGGCGAACAGGACCAGTTGACCGGCGACCGGCAGCACTGTGGCGAAGGCGACCAGGCCGGCCTGGCTCTGCCGGACCCGTTGCAGCGCCGCCCGGGCCGTGGCGGCCACCTCGGACCACCGGGCGTGGGCGCGGGCCTCGGCGGACGCAACCTTGATCTTGATGATGCCGCCCAGCAGCTGGTTGGTCATCGCCGCAGCCCGGTGCTCGGCCGGAAGCGCCGACCGCTGCTGACGGACGATCAGCACGGCGAACGCGCCGAAGGTCAGCATGGTGACCGCGACGATCCCCGCCCCCCACAGGCCGAGCACGGGCTCGACCACCAGGAGCATGCCGAGGACCACAAGCACTGTCGCGCCGGCCGAGACGAGCTGCGGCAGCAAAGCGCTCAGCGCTTCACCGACGAACGAGATCCCCAGCATCGAGTTGGCGATCTCACCGCTGCTGCGCCCGGTGAAGAACCGGGCCGGCAGCCGCATGAGCCGGTCCCAGATCGCCAGCTGCGCGCCGGACTGCAACCGCCCGTCCAACCGCAGCAGCCGCAGGTTCTGCACCACGCCGACGAGCACCGCGACGACCGCGGCGCTGAGCATCAGGGCGAGGAACCCGAACAGGCCGTCCACCTCGCCCTTGCGGGCCAACTGGCCGAGCACCTCGCCGGTGGCCAACGGCACGCCGAGGCCCAACACGGCCACGCAGGCGGCGGCGAACAGCAGCCCACGCAGGTCGCGGGACGCACCGACGAGCCCGGCCCGCAGCAGGTGCCGCATCCGGGCCGTGGGTGGCAGTGGCGCCTGCACCTGGGTCGCCTCGGCGGCGTACGTCGCGGCCGTCGTCGCGTCGACCGGACGGTGGGCCCGGGTGTCCGGGTCGACGTGGTGGTAGCGGCCCCGGCGGAACAGCAGCGGCACCGCGACGGCCCGCTCCGGGTCGTCGCCGACCCGCCACCCGACAATCGGCCCCAGGTCGCGCCGCCACCACCGCTCCGGCAGCCGCACCTCGCGCAGGAACAGGCTGGACGCCCGGGACACCGCGTGCACCGCCGCGCGGTCGGACAGCGGCGCGCGGCTGCGGTCCGCCGGCTCGTTCACCGGCGCGCCCATTCCCTCGGTGACCACCCGGACCACAGCGGCCGCCCGCTCGTACCTGTCGAAGCCGGTCTCGATGTCCGGAACCGGCACCGCCCCACCCGCGCCGATCACCCCGATCGACCGGCGGGCCGCCGCGGCGAGCACCGCGGCGTCGATCTGCCGCCGCCGCTCCACAGCGCTCAGGAGGGCCGCGTCAGCCTCCTCGATGCGGGCCTCCACCATCCGCAGCAGTCGGGCCACGTGCTGGTCGACAGCCGTCCGGAGTTGACCACCGACCAGCAGGTCCCAACTGCTGTGGCTCTCCACCGCGCACGGCGACTCGGCCACCACCCAGTCCCGCTCGGCGACCAGCAGCAGCTCCCGCTCCCCCGACATCTCCACCGGGCCACCGTCGTTGCGTCGCAGCTGCCCGCCCGCGCTGCGCAGCCACCAGGCGCCGCCGGTGGAGGTGAGGGCGCTGCCCTGCGCCAGCGACACGATCTCGCGCCCGCGCAGGGTGGACGCCTCCCGGGGCGCCTGCCCCCGACGCAACGCATCCGCGACGGTGACAAGCACCAGGTCCACCGCCGCGACAAGCTCCATCGCAGCCGTTCGCGCCCGCGACGGCGGCCCCTCGTCCACCGGACGGTCGAGCCGGACGTGCCGCTCCAGCAGGGACAGGTGACGCCGGGGCAGCCCACGCAGCTCCGTGCCGGGCAGCGGCACCAGGATCAACTGCCACGCGCCGATCGCCGTGGACGTCGGCACCAGGCCACCTGCGGGCAGCCGGGCCACATGGTGGCGACGAGACGGGCTCATCCCGGCCCGGCGCACCGCGAACAGGTCGGCCTCGCCGCCGGTCACCAACCATCCCGCCACCGGGCCGTCCAGGCGACAGACCTGGCGTACGCCGTCGCCGCAGAAGCCGATCAGGCCGCCGGTCGGGGGATCTTCCACCGCGTCGGTCATCAGCGTCTCCTCGGATTCGTCGGGGGTCAGTGGTCCCGGACCAGGCGTGCGTACGCCCCGTCCCGGGCGACAAGTTGCTCGTGGGTGCCGCGCTCCACCTCCCGACCGCCGTCGAGGACGACGATCAGGTCGCAGTCGCGGACCGTGGACAGGCGGTGCGCCACGATGAGACAGGTGGCCCCCCGACGGCGCAGGTGCATGTCGATGCGGCGTTCGGTCTCGGCGTCCAGCGCGCTCGTGGCCTCGTCGAGCACCAGCACCCGAGGGTTGCGGACGAGCGCGCGGGCGATCTCCAGCCGCTGCCGCTGCCCGCCGGAGAAGTTGCGGGCGTTCTCCCGTACCGGGCTGGCCAGGCCACCCGGGCGGGCCGCCACCTCGTCGTACAGACACGCGTCGGTGAGCGCGGTGACGACGTCCTCGTCTGCGACAGTGAGGTCCCACATCGTGACGTTGTCCCGGACTGTCCCCTCGAACAGCCGCAGGTCCTGGTCCACGATGGCGACGGTGGCCGCCCACAGGCCGTCGTCGGTCCCCGTCCGTTCGACGCCGTCGACAGTGACCCGGCCGGTCCACGGGCGGTAGAGCCCGGCGACCAGTCGGCCCACCGTCGACTTGCCACTGCCGGAACGGCCGACGAGCGCCACCCGGGCACCCGGCGGCAGGTCCAGACTGAAGTTCTCCAGCAGTGGACGGCCCAGCGGGTTGTAGCCGAAGGTGACCTCCTCGATGCGCAGGTGCCCCTCCATTGGCGCCAACGGTCCGGCAGGTCGGTCCTCGGCCGACGGCAGCGGGTACTGCTCCACGTCGCGCAGTCGGTTGAGGTCGGCGCTCATGTCCTGAAGGCGCGAGCCCAGCGCGGTCAGGTTGCCCAACGGCCGGTTCATCGCGATGGCGAGGCTCTGCATGCCGACCAGCACACCGACGCTCATCGCCTCCGCCGCTACCTGCCGGCTGCCAAGCCCCAACAGCACCGCTGCGGTCCCCGAGGCGAGGAACGCCGGCAGGACGGAGAGCACCGCAGTGGGCACCCCCAGCCGCTGCTGGCGGGTGGCGACTGTGGCGTGGCGTGCCGCGAACCGGGCCACGGCGCGTTCCTCTTCACCGCCTGCCTTCACCGTCTCGATCATCTGGACCGTGGTGTAGACGGTCGTCACCAGCTTGCTGCGGTCCGCCTGGAGCCCCGCGACGGCGATCGACCGGGTCGAGGCGACATAGCGCAGCACACTGACGTTCAGCCCGGCGAGGACCACGGCGCACAGCCCCAGCAGCAGGTCGTACTGGCAGAGCAGCGCCCCGTACGCCAGCACCAGCCCGGTGTCGACAACTGTGGTGGCCGCACGGCGGGTGAGCACCTCGGCGACCACCTCGTTGCCACGGACCCGCTGGCTGAGGTCGGCGGCCTGCCGCTGGTCGAAGAAATTCGGCGGCAGCCGCAGCAGATGTCGGAAGAACCGTGCGGCGCTGCTCAGGGCAAGCGCAGTCTCCGCGCGTACGGTCAGGCGTTGCTGGAGCAGGCTGGCCAGGAAGGTAAGCACTGTGGCTACCGCCACCGCCGCCACCAGACCGGCGAGGGCGGCCCGATCCTCCTGCAACAGCACCCGGTCGACGAAGACCTGGGCCATCACCGGGATGGTCAGACCGACCACCGCGATCAGCAGCCCGAGCAGCAGCATCTGCGCGATCGCCGAACCCGGACCGCGCCACCGCTGCGCCAACGCCCGGAGCAGACGGTAGCGGGTGCCGCCCGACCGGAACTCCGGACCGGGCTGCATGGTGAGCACGATGCCGGTGAACGCGCCGTCGAACTCCTCCCAGCTCACCGCGCGGGGACCGGTGGCCGGGTCGTTGATGTGGACCTTCCGGCCGAGCCCTTCCAGCACCACGAAGTGCTCGAAGCGCCAGAACAGCACCGCCGGCAGCGCCACGGTGGCCAGGCCGGCCAGGTCCATCTGGAAGCCCTTTGCCACCATCCCGTACCGGCGGGCGCCCTTGAGGACCGTCGCCGCGGTGGAGCCGTCCCGGCTCACTCCGCACACCCGGCGCAGTTCCTCCAGTGGCACGTGGCGACCGTGGTGGGCGAGCAGGATCCCGAGCGCGGCGGCCCCGCACTCCACCGCCTCCATCTGGATCAGTGTGGGCGTGCGGACCCGTCGACGCCGGATCCTGGGCAGCTCAGGTGCGCCGGCAGCGGCGATCGGCGGCGCGCTCATCGCCGCAGCAACCAGTCGATCGGGTGCTCCTGGTCCACTGTGAACCAGGCGGTGACCTCGCTTGCCGAGTTGAGCTGGAACGGCGGCGGGGACTTGGTCCAGCGCAGTCCGCCCAGGGCTGCCGGGTCGGGTTCCAGGGCGACGGTCACCCGGACCACGCTGCCGTCGGCCAGCAGCCGCCGGACGTCCGGCCCGGTGCCCAGGAAGGCGCGCAGCGAAGCCTCCGTCTCCGGGAAGGCGCCGACAGTGATGACCTGGCCGGCCAGGGTGCCGAACACGTTGCGCGGCGCCGCGGCGGCGGCCACCTCGACGGGTACGCCGGGTTGCAGCAGCGGCGCGGCCACGGCGGGGGCGTACACGACGGCCTGCAACGCGTCCCCGGCGGTGTCGAGGCGTTCCAGGTCGGCCAGGTGCGTACCCGGGGTGACGATTTCGCCCTCGGAGACCAGCCAGGCCACGACGTACGCGTCACCCGGCGCGTTCTCCACACGCACCTTGCCGTCCATCGTGCGCAGGCTGTAGAGGGGCGTGCCCTTCGCCACCCGCTGGTGCGGTGCCGCCCACACCTTTGTGACCTGTCCGCTGTCGAGCGCGTCGAGTGCGGAGATCCCGTTGGAGTGGATAAGCACGCCGGCCGCCTCGACGGTCCGCGGGACGACAGTGCGCACCGACCAGACGCCCGCGGCGACAACGACTATGACGAGCGCTGTGGTGGCCAGCCAGTTCGGCACCGTGGTCAGCCGCACCGCCCGGTCCAGTTGCTCGGGCGCCTCCAGCTGGCGCAGCGCCTGCCGCCGGAACTTCATTGCCGTTCCCCCGCTGCGGCGCACCGCGAACCGAGCAGGAAGTCGGCCACGCTCGGCTCGACCAGAGGGTCGAGCCCGGACAACTCGGCGAACGCCTGGGAGTCCCCGGCGCCGAGGGCGCACGGCGCCAGGCCCATGGCGGTGGCGACGAGATACATCTGCTGGGTCAGCACACCAGCGTCCTTGAGAATCATGGCGTAGCTCATCCCTTCGTACTTCCACATGAGCCGCTGGACCCGGGCGGTGACCACCAGGACGATCTGCGGCGGCCGGGGCATGGCGCCGGCCGCCCTGGCGTACGCCAGCAGCCGGTCGGCGGCAGCTGCCCAGGCCGCGACCGGCTCCAGCCGGTGCCCGACCGCGTCGTAGTGGTAGAGCCCGCTGTCGAGGCCGGCGCAACGGGCGACCAGCGGATAGATCTCCAGTTCGTAGACCCCGCCGCCGCCCGGGTAGGGCCGGTGGCCGATCTCCTGCCCGCCGGCCTCCCCGACGGCAGTGGTGTGCTGCGACCGGTGCAGGAATTCCGCAAGCCGTTCCAGGGGCAGCGGTGCCGCGTCGTCGTGTTCGCGCACTGTGCGCCGGTCCGCGACGACCTGACTGAACGCGGGATCCTCCTTGGCGATCGTCGCGAGGTCCGGCAGCGGCAGTTCGACCACCCGGCCCCCTTCGTACGGGCGGCGCAGCGGTTGCGGGGCGAAACGTTCCCGCATCCGGTAGGTGCCGCCCACCGGCAGCGCGTGCCGGCCGGCGCGGGAGCGGTGGTGCAGCCGCAGCTCCTCCGGCGACCAGTAGGCAAGTGGCGCGTCGTCGCGCTCGGCCTCGAACTCGGCGTCGGTGACCAGGATCCGGGCGGTGGCACACTCGTCGAGCACCCGGCCGGCGGCCTCCGGCGACACGCCGAGCGTGCGGGCCACCGTGTCGGGTCCGACGCCCGGAACCGCGGCGGCGAGCACCGCGCCGACGGCGGCGTCGGCGCAGCCGACGGTGAGGGTGCTCAGCGGCGACGCGGCCACGAGCATGCCCCGTTCGTGCTGGAGGGTGGCGAAGCGGGAGAGCCGGTAGCGGACGCCCGGGGTGTGCGGGCGGCTGTCCGGCAGGCTGCCCCGACCCAGGCCGGTGGGCACCAGGTCGAGCAGCGGCCGGTCGTCGGCCTGGACACGACGTTCCAGCCAGGAGTGGGCGAGCAGCCGGCGCAGCAGCAACTGCGCCGGCAGCACACGGTTCTCCCCCTCCAGGCCGCTGATCAGTCGACCGACCTCGACATCGCTCACCCAGTCGGCGGCGAGCCGCAGCAGCAGCGCCCGACGGCCGATGCCGGGCCGCTCCAGGGTGAGCTGGAAACGGGTCTGCCGCAGGGTCAGCGAGCCGTCCTCGCCGAGGCACAGTTCCGCGTCGCGGCGCAGCCGGTAGGCGTCCTGGATCGGCGGACCGCCGACGGAGCCGCTCACGACGACCGCCGACCGACCGGGTCCACCATGCTCGTCATCTGCGCATCCCTCGCTAGAAGAAGACGTTCAGCGGATTGGCCGACGCCTCGTCGGCGGCGATCGGGTCCCGGCCGAGGCGGGCCGGCACGTCCCACAGCCGGCCCGGACCGAGCCGACGCCAGAAGTGCCGCAGGCCCGGCACGACGACCTTCACCACCGCCAGGTCGACATCCGGACGGGACTGGTCGACGACGATCACCTCCAGGCCGGCCCGCTCGGCGCGGAGTACACAACGTCGTACGTCGTCCCCGACGTCGCCGGTGGTGAGCGCCGGATGGTCCGCGGCGGTGCGCGGCGGCCGGGTCGGGTCGGGCGACAGCCACTGCTGGTCGGCCACCCGCACGGTGCCGAACCAGCGCTCGGTGTCCGGATCGTCGACGCCGTACCGGTTGCGCGCGGAGGTCGGCCCGGAGACGGCGGGCAGGAACTGGTTCACCTCGGTGAGCGCCCGGGTCAGCGCCACCCGCGCGTCCAGGTGCGCGCCGAAGCCGACAAGGACGTCCTCCGGCCCTCCGTCGGTGCGCCGGGACACCGCCGCGAACGCGGGTACGCCGAGGTCGGCGGTCAGGTCCAGGGCCCACAGCTCGCGGCCGAGGGCGGTGGCGTGGTGGTCGACGCAGGCGGCGGTCCACGGGTCGCCGAACGAGGCCAGGTCCACCCCCGGCATCCTGGAGCGGTGGTACCACCACAGGGCCACGCTGTCGCGCTCGACGAGTTCGCAGAAGCCCTGCACGATCGCCTCGGACAGGGTGCCGCCGGCCGCGCAGCCGTTCGAGTCGGCCGAGCACACGCCGAGGCCGGTCAGCTCCGGATGCCCGTACCAGCAGTACGCGGCGGGCAGTTCGCGCGGCGCCTGCCGGGACAGTGACCAGCCAGTGGTCCAGTCCAGTTCCACATCGTCCGGCAGCGGGCGGGGAACGCGGTGCAGGTGCCCCAGGTCGCGGTTGAGCCGGTCCCGGTCGGCGTACTGACGGTCGGAGAACAGCAGCAACTCCCGCAGGTGCACCGCGCGGTCCGGACCGAGTTGCCGGTAGGTGGCCCGGTGCACCGGGCGGTCGCCGCGCCACACCCCGCAGTAGCGCTCCACCGCCTCCCCGATGGCGCTCATCCGGGCCTGAAGGTCGGTCCGGCCCTTGCCGCCGCTCTGCCCGCGCAGGTTGCGGCGCAGAGCGGCGAGCTGACGGGGTTGGGCGAAGTTGTGCCCCGCCGAGTAGGTGTGGGTGACGCCGTTGTCAGAAGCCTCCAGGGAGGTCAGCCGACTCACCACGCCGAGATACCGGCTGACGTGGTGGGCGAGCGCGGCGTACGTCTCGGCGGGTTCCCGGGTGCGGGATTCCCCGGCGCGGCTGGGTTGGGCGCCGCTGGGTGGCAGGTCGATGCGTGGCTCGGCCTTGCCGACGAGGTCCGGGTCGCCGCAGGCGGGGCACTGTGGCTGGCGTACCAGTTGGTGGCTCTCGGTGCTCAGGTCCCGGGTGTCCAGGGCGACCATGCGGCCGGTGAGGCGGGGCGAGGTGCCCCGCACGGCAAGCACGGCGAGTTCGGCGGCGAGCAGCCCGGCGGCCATTGTGGCCAGGCCGGGCAGGACCGCCCGACCGGGCTGCGGCAGCGGGCCGGCCAGGGCCTGCCCACCGAGGTACGCGTTCACCTGCTCGTTTTCCTGCCAGCGTTGCCGCAGGCAGGCCCAGCAGCCGGTGCGGCCGGGCACCAGGTGCGGGCCGAGGAAGACGACGTTGCCGTGCGGCCGGGCGAGGGTCCACGGACGGCCGGCGGCCAGGTGCCGTTCGTTGATCAGGGCCAGCCGTGGGTCGAGCATCGACGACGGCAGGACCAGCAGCTGGGCGGTGCCCGGGTCGGGGTCGTCCGGCCCGACCACCGTCACGGCTAGCCCGAGGGCGCGCAGCGCGTCGGCGGTCTCGGCCGCCCGGGGCGCCCCGAGGTCGACGATTGTCACCGGCCCCCCGGCCATCCACCGCCGCCCTGCCTCGGGCGGAACACCCCGGGCGTCCCAGCCGGCGGCCTCGGCCGGCGAGGTGTGCGCCGGGCCGGACACCAGCAGGCCGTGGTCGCGCAGCCGGGCGAGGGCTGCGGCGACGGCGGAGACCGGATGCCTGGTGGCCAGCCGGGCCAGCACGTCGGCAAGCGGCGCGGCGCCGTCGAGCTGGTCGGCCAGGTCGGCGGCGACCGGATCGTCGACGAGAAGGCTGCGGGTCTCCCCCAGCACCACGAGCGGCCCGTCGGGCAGCCGCACCGGCACGTAGTCCGATCGGAAGCGCGGACGCCACATGGTTCCTCCCGAGCCTGGTGGCCGGACCGCGGCCCCGCCGGCGATCACGGCTACTGCCATCGTGGGGGTCCGCCGCTCCGATCCCGAGTGATGCCACCGGTTTCTGCCGTCGGCGGTGCGGCGCACGGCCGGTCAGCTGGGGGTGACTGTCAACGCGGTGTCGTTGAGCCCCAGCACCGAAGCTCCGGTGGTCTGCGCCGGTACGAGCATCAGGAAGGTCTCCACCCGGGTGACCCGGATCGACTTCCCGCGTACCGCCTCGCGGTGGCCCGTGGCGATCAAATCCGGGCTCTGCGGCACCATCTGGACGGTGGCCGGGCCGCCGGGCGCCGGGCGCAACGTGTCGGTTGCGTGGATCGTCAGGAACGTCAGCGTGCCGGCCTGCACCGCTACCGCGCAGTCCGACCATTCGGCCTTGTCCATCGTGCGCTGCACCGCCGCGCCGACGCCGGCGAGTTGCTGCCCGTAGACCTCCCAGCCGCCAGCGAACTGGCCGTCGAGCAGCGGACTCGACGCGACGAGGGCACGGTTGCTCGTCGTGGTTCCGATGCTGCGGGCGAACACCTCGGCGGCGAGGGCGCGGCGGCTGGTCTCGTCCAGGGCGGTGCCGCCCTCGGTGGCCGGCCTACCGTCGATGCTCCGGGCGACCACAAGCGACGGTTGGGTGACCTGGACGTTGTGGCTGAGCTTCCACTGGCCGTCGGCGTCGAGCACGAACTGGCTGACGTCGGTGGGGGCGAGCTCGGAGCCGGCGAGCTTGAGGGTGGCGGTGGCCAGGAAGCAGGCCGGGTCGCCGGGCGGCACCGCGAAGGCCGGGTTGATGTGCTGGAACGACGGCTGCGGGCGCTGGTTGTAGGCCGACCGGCGGACCGCGGCGATGCTGAGGTCCAGCGCGGGCGGCACCTCCTGGGTTTTCAGCGCCTCGACGTCGCCGGCCACCGAGGCTGCCGAGTCGGCCTGGTCGAAGGCCGTGAGCACCAACGCCGCCCGGTCCCTGCCGAAGGCGGTCGAACCGTCGGGCGCCGGCGTGGCCGCGTCCACCGGCTCGCCACCACAGCCGGTAAGCACGAGCAGCGCCGCCGCCACAGCGGTGGCGAACGGCATCGCCGGCACCGGCGCGGCGAGGATACGCGGGCTCCTGACGGATCTTCTGCCCAGCATCTCGTCCTCCATCCACCACCGGTGCACGGAATTCGCGCCCGATGGAGTCGAGTATGTGAGCGGCCGACGGGCCAGGCCGGTGGCGGCGCGGCCTCGTGCTGCCCGGCCCGTCGGCGTTGCACCGAACGACGTCATCCGGCCTGGATCGTGGTCACCGATCGGTGTCATCGAGCCGGGCGACCCAGGCGACCAGAGCCGACCGGGAGGCGACGCCCGCCTTGCGGTAGATCCGGGTGAGGTGCGCCTCCACAGTGCGCGGGCTGATGTTCAGCTGCCGCCCGATCAGTCGGCTGGTGGCACCGGTCGCCGCCAGCCGGGCGATGTGCCATTCCCGATCGGTCAGGGCGGCGACCTCGCGCGGGCCGACCGGGCGGGCCAGCCGCAGGCCGACCCGTTCCGTCCCGCACCAGCCGGCCAGCTCCAGCGCACGGCGGCGGGCGCGCGCCGCCGTGCCGGCCTGGTCCGCGGCTTCGGCGGCCCGGGCCAGGGAGGCGAGCGCGAGGCTGCGCCGTAGCACCATCCCGCCGGCCCGGAACAGGTCGCCCGCCGTCTCCAGGTGCAGCAGCGCCGCCGGGATCTCACCACGGGCCAACAGCACCTCGCCGTACGCCGACTCGGCGAATCCCCGCTGCCCGGCGAGACCGATCTGGTCCGCCTCGGCCATCGCCCGCTGCGCCTGCCGTTCCGCGTCGGCCACGTCACCCGCGGCGAGCGCGGCGGCGCACAGCAGCTCGTACCACATCGGCCGGAGGGTGCTCTGGAGTCGACTCAGCCGGTTGTCGCCGCCTGCCGAGTGCACCAGCTCGACACAGGTCGCGGGATCCCCCGACAGCAGTGCCGCGGTCGCCAGCGCCAGCACTGCGGTACGACCGCACCAGGTGGCGATGTCGGGGGCGATCCCGACCGCAGTGCGGGCCAGTGCCACCGCCCGGTCGTCGTCGCGAGGACCACCACGCCACGCTGTCGCCTCCGCCTCGAACGCCAGGGCGAAGCTCAGCAGGTGGCGACTGCCGATGCGCCGCGCGACGATGCCCGCCTCGGTGGCCAAGCCGATGGCGGTGGTCAGCTGGCCGCCGTAATAGGCCACCTGGCTGCGACCGAGCAGCAGCAGGCACAGCCCGTCGTCGCGGTGCGAGGCGCGGACGAGGGTCAGCCCTCGGTCGAGGTGCCGCGCGGCGTCGGCCTGCTGTTCGAGGTACAACTCGGTAAGGCCGAGCGCGGTGAAGCAGTCGGGGTGGCCCCGCATGTCCCGGTCCGGCAGTGCGTCGACGATCCGGGCGCCGGCATCGAGCAGGCTCCGCGCCTCGTCGAGTGCGCCGTCGTGCGCGGCGGCAAGGCTCCGGATGGCCAGCAGACCGGCCCGGTCCACACCGGAGCCGCCGGGATCGCCGCCGAGCGCGTCGGGGAGACCGGGCAGGGGGCGACCGGCCAGGATGCCGGCGGCGCCGATCTCGGCGGCGAGGCGGTAGCCGCCGGTGGGGCCGGTGCCGGCCGGCAGGGCGGCCAGCTCGCGCCGGCTGATCGCCGCCGCCTCCGCGTAGTTGCCGAGCAGGCGTTCCACGCGCGCCCAGAGGGCTACGACCCGAGCCCGTCGCCCCTGCTGGTCGGCGGGAAACAGCGGCACGATCTCCTGGAGCAGGGCCCTGCTCTCGGCCAGGTTGCCCGCCTCCCCGGTGATCTGGGCCAGCGCGAGTGACACCTCGCGGCGACGCTGTGCCGAGCTGGCCGTCGGCCGCAGCGCCCGCAACGCCAGCCGCAGCCAGCGGATGGCAAGGTCCGGTGTCTCGCCCCGGATATCCTCAGCGGCCCGACAGAGCACGTCGACGCAACGTTCGGCCCAGCGGCTATTGGGAAGGGCGAGCAGGCGCTCGGCGTAGCGGGCCCGGTCCGCAGGTGGCGCGCCGCGATCGACAAGCGCTGTGAGCACCCGCGCGCAGGCGTCCACCCGCCATGCCGGGTCGGTGTCCTGGGCGACCGCCATCCGCAGCACCGGGTGCCGGAAGGCGAACCGGCCGGTGCCCGGGACGCGGCGGATCAGGTCGAGCCGGGCCAGCCGCCAGCCGGCCTCGACCGCCAGTGGCGTCGGGACCTGCGCGACCTCGGCGAGCAGGTCCGCGGCGAAGGGCGTGTCGACAATCGCCCCGGCCCGCAGGCAGGCCAGCTCGACGGGCGGCAGGGCCACCCACTCGCGCCGCAGCACCGCCATCGCCGTGTCGGACAGTCGGGCACCGGGTACTCTCGGGTTCGGGCCGGTGCCTGCCGAGTCGGGACCGCCCGGCAACGCCGCCAGGTAACCAGGGTTGCCACCGGTCAGGTCGTATCGGACGCGCAACTCCGGCTGGGCGACGTCGGGGTGCAGAAGTGCGACCTCGGCGAGGTCGAGGGGGCGCAGTTCGATCCGGTCGTGTGCGGTCGGTACGGCGTCGGCCTGTCCGTCGGGATCCGGTGGGCCGAACGGCATCGGGGTCGCCATCTGCCGTGGGCGGTAGACGAGCACGAGCAGCAGCGGGGCGGGCACCGGATACCGCAGCAGGTGGGCGATCAGCCCGGCGGAGGGTGCGTCCGCCCAGTGCAGGTCGTCGAGGACCAGCACCAGACCGTCCTGGGCGGCCACTCCGATCAGCCGGCGGGCCAACTGGTAGGTCCGGAACCGGCGGGCGTCCGACGCCCGTTCCTGCGCCGGTGGCACCGGGGCGGCGGGCTCCGGCCAGGCCTCCCTGGCGGACGACCGGGCAGTCAACCCGGGCCGAGGCGGGTACCCCTCGGTGAAAGCGTGCCGGAACACGTGGAAGGGGACGCCTCGCTCATCCGGCGCGCAGGTCCCGATGGCCCAGGGGACGGTGGGGACGCACCGGTCCAGAGCCTCGCGGACGAACCGGGTCTTGCCGATGCCCGGCTCGCCGACGACCTCGCAGACCATCTGCCGGCTGTGGCTCAGCACCGCGGCCTGGGCTCTCTCGATACGCGCCAACTGCTGTCGCCGCCCTACGAAGCGCGGGTCTTTCGACGCATTTCCCAGCCCAGGTGTCATCACGCAGATCAGACGCTTTCCGGCACTGTCAAAAGGGGATTGGCCGCACTATACCGGAGCATCGTCCAATGTCGAATTAGGTGATGCGACCAGCCCTTATTTGACCAGGCGGCACCGGGAGCAGGGGTTCATTCCGACATCGCAGCACAACCCGCAAGAAGGTGCCGGTCACCCGACGGACGGAACCATATCCCTGAAAGCCACTAAATCACCCCCACCCCACTGGCCGACCAGCCCACCTTCGAGGTAGAGCCCGCCGCTGGGACCCCTTGACGCCTCAGCCTGTGGCAGATGAACGATCGTCGAAGGCCAATCACACCATGCTGTCAATAGCCATGAGCGCCTATAAGAACGCCGAAGCGGTCGATTCTCTATCGTGCCTTCACCTGACCCCTCCGAGCCGTTACGGCAAGACTTCCGCAAGGGCGCGTCGGCGACAGGCAAAGATCCGGATCAGAATTGGCTGCTCTCGGCCGATCCTCGACGGGCGAGCATCGCATCCGGAGGCGACCAGCACCCAAGAGGGATGCTGAAGGACAACCGCAGGTAGCCGGCTCACGAAATCGATCGGAGCGCCGAGCCGGCCGAGGTGCCCACGTTTCTTCGAGCATCTCGGCACATCGACCGCCGGGTCACTGCCCGTACGCGCCGGTGCCGTCACCGTCGACCACACGACTGTGATGCACGACTGTGGTAATTGCCAAAGACTTGCAACTGTGTCACCGTGATCAACAAAGGTCGCGGCGCTCGGAGCTGCGCCGACACCTAATGATCTCCCACACCACAGGAGCCTTCTGTGACCCGGATGCGTCCGATCCTCCGGCGCCTCGTGGCGTCGACCGCGGCCACGGGGGCTCTCGTCCTCGCCGGCTGCTCGGCCCCGAGCACCCCCGACGGTTCATCCGGCGGCACGACGCTTGTCGTGGCGACGTCCGACGAGCCGGACGCGTTGAACCCGGTGCTCAACTACGGCGTCGACGGCGCCTCGCTGATCTTCGACGGCCTCGTCGCCCGGGCCGCCGACAACCGGCTCGTCGCCGGCCTGGCAACCGACCTGCCGCTGCTGTCAGCCGACGGGCGCACAGTGACAGCGAAGCTGCGCGACGGCGTGCAGTTCCACGACGGCACGGTGTTGAGCGCACAGGACGTCGTCTTCACCTACCAGGCCGTCCTCGATCCGAAGGTCGACTCGACGCTGCGCTCCGACCTGGACATGGTCGAGTCGGTGACCGCACCCGATCCGGCGACTGTCGTGTTCAGGCTGCGCTACCCGTACGCGCCGTTCCTCCAGCGGCTCACCCTCGGCATCGTGCCGGCCAAGCTGCTCAGCGGCCAGGACATCAACACCGCCGGATTCAACCGGAAGCCGGTCGGAACCGGGCCCTACCGGGTCGACTCCTGGACACCTGGCGACCGGCTGGTGCTCACGGCCAACGAGCGCTACTTCGGCGGCCGGCCGGCGAACGACCGTTTGGTTGTCGCCTTCGTCGCCGACGACAACGTACGCGCCCAGCGGATGCGTGCCGGCGAGTTCGACGCGGCCGAGTTGCCACCGAAGCTCGCTTCCGTTTTCGACACCGATACCGCGTACCAGGTGCAGCGGGTGCCGACCGCCGACTACCGCGGCGTGATGCTGCCGTCGGGCAACCCGGTCCTTGCCGACCCTGCGGTCCGCCGGGCGCTCAACCTGGCAGTGGACAGGTCCGCGATGGTGTCCGGCATCCTCGGCGGCGCGGGCGAGCCGGCGTTCGGTCCGATCCCTCCGACCTCCGAGTTCGCCGAGCCCTCGATCATCGGCAAGCCGACAGCCGACACGGCGGCAGCGGGTGCGCTGCTCGACGCGGCCGGCTGGACCCCCGGCCCGGGCGGCGTACGCGTCAAGGACGGACGGACGGCCCGGTTCACGCTGATGTACCCGGCGAGCGACACGCTCCGCAAGGACCTGGCCCTGGCGGTGACCGCCGACGCGAAGAAGATCGGCATCGAGGTCACCCCGGCGGGGCTCACCTGGGACGCCATCGACCCGCGGATGAAGTCAGACGCCCTGCTGATGGGGTACGGCACGCCGTACGACCCGGACTTCGTCTCGTACAAGCTGTTCGGCTCGCGGTTCGCGGGGCAGGGCTACTTCAACCCCGGCTCGTACCGCTCGGAGGTGGTGGACCGGGCACTGCAGGACGGCCGCGACCAGTACGACCCGGCCCGCCGCAAGGCCGCGTACGCGCGGTTCCAGCAGCAGTTGGCAACCGACGTACCGTGGCTGTTCCTCACCTACCTGCGGCACACCTATGTGCTGAAAGCCTCGGTCCAGGGCGTGACTCCCCGTGTCGAGGCGCACGAGCACGGGGTGGCAAACAGCATCTGGTGGAACATCGACACCTGGACCCGCTCGTGACCCGCTCCCGCCGACTGGCGGGTGCGGGGGCGGTGGTCCGGCGTCGCCTCCTGGTCGCCGTGCCGGTGCTCCTCGCGACGAGCATCGGGATGTTCGCCCTCGGCGCCGCGTCGCCGATCGACCCGGCCAAGCAGTACGCGGGCGCGGCGGCCTTCACCACAAGCGAGGAGAACCTGGCGCAGATCCGCGCCAACTGGGGTGTCGACGATCCGCTGCCGGTGCAGTACCTGCGCTGGATCGGCAACCTGGTGCAGGGCGACCTGGGCTGGTCGACAAGCCGACACGAGCCGGTCGCCTCGGTGCTCGCCGCTCGGGCCGGCTGGACACTGCTGCTGATCGGCGTGGCGCTGGCCCTTGTCCTGGCCGGAAGCCTGCTGCTGGGCTCGTTGGCCGCGTACCGGCGAGGTGGGTTGTTCGACAGGGCGTTGCGGACGGCCGCCTACGCGGTGCAGTCGATGCCGGTCTTCTGGCTGGGCCTGGCCGCGATCGCTGTGTTCGCGCTGGCCCTGGGATGGTTGCCGGCCGGCGGGCTCACCGACGTGGCCGCCACCGGTACGTCGTGGTCCGACGTGGCGTGGCACCTGATCCTGCCGGTCGGCGTGCTGGCGGTGTCCCAGGCGCCGTGGTTCGTGCTGTTCGTCCGGGACGCGGTCGCGGAGAGCCTGCGCGACGACCACGTGCTCGCGGCGCGGGCGCGAGGGCTGCCCGGGCGGATCGTGCTGTTCGGACACGCGCTGCGGACGGCGTTGCTGCCGTTCCTCACCCTGGTCGGCACCCACCTGCCGGAACTGGTCGGCGGCGCGGTGCTTGTCGAGACCGTCTTCTCGCTGCCGGGGCTGGGTGCCGTCACGGTCGCCGCCGCGCTGGGCAGCGACTTCCCGCTGTTGGCGGCGATCACGCTCGTCACCACCGCCGTGGTGCTGGCCGCGAATCTCGCGACCGACCTCGCCTACGCCGCGGCCGACCCGAGGGTACGACTCGATGACTGACCTCGCTGCCCGACCATCGCTGCTCCGGGTGGCCCGGTTCCGGCCGCGACCGGGCCAGGCCGGTGCCGTTGCGGCCGGTCTCATCCTGCTCGTGGCCGTCGCCGGTTCGCTCCTGGCCCCGCTCGTCTGGCCGCTCGACCAGAGCGCTGTGGCGCTGGACCAGACCCGGCTGGCGCCGTCCTGGACCCACCTCGCGGGCACCGACGACCTCGGTCGGGACGTGGCACACCGGGCCGTCTACGGGTTGCGGGTCTCGCTGCTCGTCGGTGCGGTCGCCGCGCTCGTCGCCACAGTCCTCGGCGGCGTGGTCGGCGGGATCGCCGGTACGCTCGGCGGCCCTGTCGATCGCGTCCTGATGCGGATCGTGGACACCATCGCCGCGATGCCGCACCTGCTGCTGGGCATCTTCATCGTCGCGATGCTGGGTCCCAGCCTCGGAGCGGTGATCGCCTCGGTCGGCCTCACCCACTGGCTCTCCACCGCCCGCATCGTCCGATCCGAGCTGCTGAGCCTTCGTACCCGACCGTTCGTCGACGCCGCCATCAGCGGCGGCGCCAGCCGGCGCAGGGTCCTGCTGCGGCACCTGCTGCCGCATGTCCTGCCCCGGCTCGCGCTGGCCACCACTCTCATGATCCCGCACGCGGTGTGGCACGAGACCGCGCTGTCGTTCCTCGGCCTCGGCCTGCCGCCGCACCTCGCCTCACTGGGCAACATGATCAACGACGGTCAGGGGTCGCTGTTGACCGGCGCCTGGTGGGCAAGCCTGGCGCCGGGTGCGGTCATCGTCGTCGTCACCCTCGCCATCGCGGTCCTCGCCGCCCGCTGGCGCGACCGCCTCGATCCCCGGGTCCGAGCGGAGCTGCACCTGTGACCACCACCGAATCGGCCGTCGCCCCGGCACCGCCCCGCAACGTGGCCGGTCGGCCACTGCTCGCCGTGGACGGTCTCGGCGTCCAGTTCCGGCTCCGCGACGCGACCGTGCGCGCCGTCAGCGACCTCAGCCTCACCGTACGGGCCGGCGAACTGCTGGCCGTCGTCGGCGAGTCCGGCTGCGGCAAGTCCGTCCTGGCCCACGCCCTGCTCGGTCTCCTGCCCGGCAACGCCACTGTCACCGGCCACGCCGTGCTGCACGACCCCGATACCGACCCCGTCGACCTCGTCACCTGCGGCCAGCGCCATCTGGCCCGCAAGGTACGCGGCCGACGGGTCGGCCTGGTCCCGCAGAGCCCGGCCACCGCCCTGAACCCGGTGCGCACCGGGCGACGGCTGCTCGCCGAGACGCTGCGGGCGCACGGCCGGGACCGCCAGGACGCCGACCGGCTCGCGGCCGACGTCGGGCTCGACCCGGCGGACCTGGACCGCTATCCCCACGAACTGTCCGGCGGCATGGCACAGCGTCTGGTCACCGCGCTCGCGCTGGCACCGGATCCGTCGCTCCTCATCGCCGACGAACCCACCACCGGGCTGGACCGGCCGTTGGTGGACCACACCCTCGACCTGCTGCGCCGCCGCTGCGACAACGGCGCGGCAGTAGTGCTCATCACCCACGACCTGGCCGCCGCGCGCCGGGTCGCCGACACCGTCGCCGTCATGTACGCCAGCCGCGTCGTGGAGCACCGGGACACCGACCGCCTGTTCACCGCACCGGCCCACCCCTACGCCTCGGCGCTGCTCGACGCCCTGCCGGACCGGGCCTTCCGGCCGGTGCCGGGCGACCCGCCGATGCTCACGGCACTGCCCCCGGGATGCGCGTTCGCACCCCGCTGCCCACGCCGCGCCGACGAATGCGCGACCCGGCCGCTACCGACACCGGCCGCCGGCGGTGGCACTGTCGCCTGCCACCACCCCATCCCCACCGGAGCCGTCACGTGACAAGCGCGCAGCACCTGCTCGCCGACGAGGTGACAGTCGGGTACGGCCGTCAGGTCGTGCTCGACAGCGTCACTCTGCGGATCGACCGGGGCGAGACGGTAGGGCTCCGCGGCCCGTCCGGCAGTGGCAAGTCGACGCTGGTCCGGGTGCTGGCACTCCTGCACCGCCCGGACCGCGGCCGGGTCAGCATCGACGGCACCCCTGTCGACGCCGCCCGCTACTCCGTGCCGGTCGCTGTACGGACCCGCGTCGCCGCCCTCTTCCAGAGCCCCCGCGCCGCCGCCGACCCCCGACTGAGCATCACCGACCTGATCGCCGAACCGCTGCGCGCCACCCGTACGCCCGAACCGGTGGTCCGCGAACGGGTGGCCGAACTCGCCGACCTCGTCGGCCTCACCCCGGACCTGCGCGGCCGGCGGCCGCACGCGGTGTCCGACGGGCAACTGCAACGCGCCTGCCTCGCCCGGGCCCTCGTGCACCGTCCCGACTACCTGCTCTGCGACGAGGCCACGGCGATGCTCGACGCCTCCACGCAGGCGCACGTCGCCGCCGTCATCAGCGACTACCAGCGGACCCAGCGCGCAGGCGTTCTGGTCGTCACCCACGACCAGACCCTGATGGAACGCTGGGCCGACCGGATCGTCGACCTGTCCGGCCTCGTGTGACCTGGGTTACTCCGAGCGCTTGAGGGATTACGCAGAGCGATATTTCGGCCGGCCCACCTGAATCCTGATCCTCCCTGACCGTCGATGTCGACGAGGGCGTAGCGGCGCGCACGCAGCCGGCGCCGCAGCAGAGGAAGGGCATCGATGAGGCGGCACACCGACCACCGCGAGGCGGCGGGCGAGGCTCTGGTCAGGAGCATCTGGCAGAAACACGGCCGGGCGATCCTGGCGTACGCCGGCCAGCTGACACGCGACCACGCGGAGGCCGAGGACATCGCGCAGGAAGCCCTGGTCCACGCGTGGCGGCATCCGGACAACCTGAGTGGAACAAGGGACACCGTCCGAGCCTGGCTACTGGGCGTGGTGCGGACCATCGTCGCGGCTCGGGCCTGCCCCCGGCCGGCCGGAGCGCTCCGGGCTGCCGCGGTGAAGGACGCGGTGACCGACGACCACGCCGAGCATGTGGTCAACGCGATGGTGGTGACCGAGGGCGTACGCCGGCTGATGCCCAAGCACCGGGTCGTGATCGACCTCATCTACCTGCGCGGCTACTCGGTGGCCGACGCCGCCGCCGCGCTCGCTGTCTCCACGGCCACCATCACGACTCGCGCGTACTACGCCCTTCGGGCGCTGCAAGGGATGTATCCGGATCTGGCGCGTCCGGCAATCTACCCGCGACCGTTTGTCGAGGATGCACCGACTGACGCGTCACCGGCCGACGTCATGGTCGGCCGGTGACGCCTCTCAGACACGCACGGCCGGCTCCCGCCGAGACCTCTTCGTCTGAAACGCTACGGGCGCCGGTGCCGGACAACGAAATGCCACCAGACGAAGCCTGCGGTCCGCAGGGTCCAGACAGCCGCGATGGCAAGGAGCGTGGGCATACCCTGACCGACGCGGGTTCGAGGCATCCGTTCGCGGGTGTGAGGTGACGAACTCCCCGGCGGGCAGCACTGTCAGCGCAGGTCCTCAGCTCGACGTCACGAGCAGATCCTCCAGCCCGTGCATCAACGCGCTGGCCCGCCACCGGGGGGTGAACCCGTCGACCAGGCGCAGCTCAGGCATACGCGACACCAGCGTGGTGAGGGCGACCCGTGCCTCCAGGCGGGCGAGTGGTGCGCCGAGGCAGTGGTGGATGCCGTGGCCGAAGGCGAGGTGTGGGCTCCGCTCGCGTGCCGGCTCGAATGCGCCGGGCTCGGCGTACTGCCTGCCGTCACGGTGAGCGGCCAGGATGGACAGCAGAACAGTCGATCCGGCCGGGATCACCTGATCGCCGTACGTGACGTCTTCGACGGCCAGGCGGTGGGTCCCTAGTTGTACGGGGCTCTCGTGGCGCAGCGCCTCTTCGATGGCCTGTGGCAACCGGCCCGGGTCCGTGCGGACCGCATCCCACCGCGCGCGATCGTCGAGTAGCAGCCAGGCAGCGTTTCCGATGAGGTTCGCCGTTGTGTCGTATCCGGCAAGCAGCAGCAGGTACACCGTCGAGACGAGTTCGTCCTCCGTGAGCCGGTCGCCACCGTCCCGCTCGGCGATCAGGGCTGAGGTCAGATCGTCGCCGGGCTGCCGGCGCTTGGTGGCGACCAGGTCACGGATGTAGCCGATCATCCCGATCATGGCGCCCGGCAGCTCGTGGAAGCGGCTCGGACCCGCGACGATGACACTCGCCGACTCCATGAAGCTGCCCCGATCCTCCGCCGGGACACCGAGCAGCTCGGAAATGACAGTGATCGGGAGCGGGAGGGCGAATTCCTCAATGAGGTCGTGCGGTCCCGGCGTGGCGAGGTCGTCGATCAGCTGGTCGGCGGTGGCGGTGATGGCAGGCGTGAGACCTTCGATACGACGGGCGGTGAAAGCGCCCTGGAGCAGTCGGCGCAGGCGGGTGTGGTCCGGAGGGTCCACGGTGAGCATGTTCCGCGCGGTAGCGGCGTAGATGTCGGGAGGCAGCTGCGGCCGGAAGCCGAGCGGGGACAACAGGCCGTCCTTGACGAGGCGGGGATCGGCCAGAGCCTCGCGCACGTCGTCGTAACGGGTCAGAAGCCAACCGGTCCGTCCGTCGGGCAGTCGCAGCGGCGCGACCGGCCGTCGCTCACGGTATCCGGCCAGTTCGCTGTGCACGTCACCCCGGAAGAAGCCCAGAAAGGGCTCCCGCACCGACGGTTGCTGAGTTTGAGACTCCATACCTGTGTCGACGTAGTAGACGTCGACGAGTTCAGGCAGGTCCGGTATCCGTCAAGGCGGCTGCCGCCGGCCAGCCGTGGACCGCTGCTGAACTTTCTCGCCCGGCGCACGTCAGGCAGGACAACGATCTCGGCAGCCTCGGAAACTATCCATGAATAGTGAGTGAACAGCCGCCACGTGCACTGAAAATGCGCCCCGCTGGCCACTCACAACGAAGTAACTGGCAGTTAAGTAGATTTGCACTAGCCCCCAATAGCCTTGCGCCCCGAACCGCTGGAACTGCTAGGGGGGGACTCACCATGACCATCGCGACTGCGATCAGGGGCGCCGAGAAGCTCGACCGCGAGCGCGAGCCGACCGACGCGGAATCGCCAGCGTGCCGCGCCGAGGGCTGCCTCCAGGAAATCCACCGCAATAACGGCCGTGCCCTGCTGCGTTTCCTGCGGGGCCTGGTGTCGTCGGACGCCGCCCACACCGCCGAGGACCTGGTCCAGGAGACGATGCTGCGGGCCTGGCGCAGCATCGACGCGGTGCCGACCGAGCCCGAGTCGCAGCGTCGGTGGCTGTTCACCGTGGGCCGCCGGCTGGCCATCGACGCCTACCGGAAGCGGCAGTCGCGACCGACGGAGGTCGCCCTCTTCGACACCGAACCCGCCGGTTCCGGGAACGGGGCCGCGGAAACGGTGATCGCCAAGCTGACGCTCCAGCAGGCAATCGCCCGGCTGAGTTCGTCCCACCGAGCCGTCCTCGTCGAGTTGCACGTGAAGGGGCACTCCCTTGAGGAAACCGCCGCGCAACTCGACATTCCCGTAGGCACGGTCAAATCTCGTGCGCACTACGCCATGAAGCTGCTCCGTGACGCTTTGCGAGGTTGAATCACCTATCTGGCGGGCGGGATTTCAGACGCGTACGGTAAATCGGCGCAGTGGTCGTTTCTTGCGTCAAACGACGTAACGTTGACCGCTACGTAAACTCTCCCGCACGTCACGCCTTGTCGAGTTCCGAATCGGCGAGATCGACAACGGCGAGGTCTTGCAGGAAGTCCGCCCACACCTCGGCGGCGTTGTCGACCAACCGCCGTTCCGCGATGTCCATGAGCCCGGTAACGCTCGTCACGATGGCAGCCAACACCCCGTCGGAGCGCCGGAACAGTGACTGGACGAGTCGAACGATCTTCGGAGAAGGATATTCGAAACGGGTCACGACATCGATCTCGTCACCGAGAACCAGCTCGCGCAGGAACTTGATCGACACGTCCAGCTCCACAGGCCCCACGCCAGCCGACGCCAACTCCTTGATCGACAGACCGGCATCGGCGAGCGCCGCCCAGCGGGCCCGGATCGCATAGTCGAGATATCTCGAGCTGCGGACGTGCCCGTTGGGGCCGATGTCCTCGGCACCCACAGTGATCGACGCGGTATGAGTCACACCGTCGTAGCGGGATTGCAGCCCTCGATCGGGCGGAGCCACCTCGCGATGTCGTTCCGGGGTGGAGGTCCGCTGACGTCCCTCGTTCTCCTGCGGGGAGCTCTGCTGGAGCACTCGGCGGTACGCCGACTGAAGCTCGGGGCCAGGGTCGACTCCAAGCTCCTCCCGGAGCTTCCGGCGGAGCAGGTGATAGCGGGCGATGGCCTCCGCCTGCTGACCGGAGCCGGACAGCACCATCATCAGTCTGGCCTGGAGCCGCTCGTCGAAGAGGTGGTGCGTTGCCACGCGTCGCAACGTGCACAGGAGGGAACGACCGCCGTCCAGCAGGAGTGACAGATCGGCGGCGTCACTGGCGACCCCTGTGCATTCCTGGTCGACAGCGTTGAACGCCTCGAACTGCTCCGCCAGCAACTCCGGTGCGCCCGCACACGGTCCCCGCCACAGGTCCAGCGCCTTGGTGTAGGCCACCATCGCGGCATCGGGCCGCCCCGCGGCAACCGCCGAACGGGCCTCCAGCGCGAGCCGGCGAAAGGACAACAGATCAAGGTTCTGCTCGTCCACGAGTATGCGATATCCGGCAGCGTCGGAAGCGAGCCAGCGCCCCCTCGCCCGGGGCCTGATGTCCGGCTCGAACAGACGGCGCAGATCACCCACGTACCGATGGACGATGTTGACGGCACTCGTCGGCGGGCTGCTGCCCCACAACATGGAGATCACTTCCCCGGTCCCCACCGGCTGACCGCCACGGACGAGCAGGAGAGCCAGGATCAACCGCTGCTGACGAGGGCCCAGGTCGAGCTCCTGGCCGTGACGCCGCACTCTGATCGGGCCGAGGACCTCGAACAGCAACGGCGGAGATCGGTCACCGTCGTCAACCACTGATATACCTTCCTGCTCGTAGGCGCCCACGTTGCGACAGGTCGCCCTCAGTGGCGACGACCTGCCGACGGCACCGTCCTGGTTCCCGTTTCCGGGCCGATCCATCTTGTCGGCTCTGAGCCGCTGCCCGGCCCGCCGCACGACCGCCCCAGGGCGGCACACTGGCGTTCCGGACGGCAGCGGGCGACACAGACCAGGGCAACCACGATGTTGCTCCTCGTCCGCCGCACTCGGCGCGGTTGGACCCGGCCAGCCCTGATCCGCACAAGCGAGCCCTGACCCACCTCATATCGGACGGGCCGCATCGGCTCAAGCTGGGCCAGTGTAGCGCCGGCCGAACCCGACTCGGCCGCTGAACCCCCGGCGGTGCGAACCGCCCAGGTGGCCGCCGCGTACCAGCACGACGAGGCCGGGCCCGACGGCGTCCCCATTGAACCCTGCTGCCTCGCCCCCGTCAGCACAGGTCAGAGGGCTTCACTCGATGCCACCCCGACGATGGAGACGCCTGTGCCGCACTCGACACACATCATCATCCGCAGCGACGACATCGATTCGAACGGGCATGTTCGCGGCTCCCAGTACCTCAGCTACGCCGTACACGCCCGATGGTCCGCACTCGCCGAGGCGGGACTCTCGGTCAAGAAGCTCGCCGCGGCGGGCTTCGGGCCTGTGGAACTGGACGTCTCCATCAAGTACCGGCGCGAACTCATGCTCGGTGACGAGATCGACGTCGAGACGCGCTTCGAGTACCCGTCGCCGAAGATCGTCAAGGTCGTCCAGTCGACCATCCGCCGCTCCGACGGCACTGTGGCCGCCGAGGTGACAAGCCTGACCGGCCTGATGAATCTCACCGAGCGCAAGCTCGTCGACAACGCGGCCGCCGTCTGGCGCAGGTTTCTCCGTGAACCGTCCATCGTCGACCTGCCGCTCACCGAACAGCGTTGATGCTGTCGACGGTCCCGTTCAGCGGTGGCTGGCCCGGGCCGGGCGGCGCGGCGGCGAATTCGGTGGACCGGTTGGTGAACGTGCCGGGGCGTGGCCCGTCGGCAATGGCATGCGGTTGATTTCGAATCTGGACATGTTGGCAGGCGACTGCGCTCTGAAGCCCGACGCGGGAAGGTTCCGCCGGTGAACCGGACGCTTCACCGGATCGGCGCCATGTGCGCCGCGCGGCCCTGGCTGACCGTTTCCGCCTGGGTCGCCGTCCTGGTGCTGGCCCTCGGGTTGGCCGGCACCGTCGGTGGCACGCCCCGCGACGACTACGACGTACCCGGCACCTCGTCGCAGGCCGGCACGGATCTGCTCCGGGAGCGGTTCCCCAGCCTGTCCGGCACCGAGGCGCGGGTGGTGGTGCACGACCCGGACGGCGGCCAACTGGATCCGGCGCTGCTGGACCGGGTGATCGGGGAGCTGCGCGGCGTGGACCAGGTGGGCCTGGCCAGCCCGGCGCAGCCCTCCGCCGACGGGGACACCGCGATCATCGACGTCCGCTACACAGTGCCGGTGACCGACCTCGATGCCGACGCCATGGACCAACTGCGTGCCGCCACCGGGCCCGCGCGGGACGCGGGCCTCCAGGTGGAGTACGCGGGTCAGGTGCCGGAGGGTGAAAAGCCCAGCAGCCACACTGGCGAACTGGTCGGTGTGCTGATCGCGCTCGTCATCCTGATCATCGCCTTCGGTTCGGTGGTGGCGGCCGGACTGCCGATCATCGCGGCGCTGATCGGGCTCGGCATCGGCTCGTCGGGAATCCTGCTGCTGGCCGCGCTCACGAACATCGGCACCACAGCGCCGACCGCCGCCGCGATGGTCGGTCTGGGTGTCGGCATCGACTACGCCCTGCTGCTTGTGACCCGGCACATCGAGGGGCTGCGTGCCGGTCTGGAGCCACGGGCGGCGGCAGCCCGGGCCACCGCCACCGCAGGCCGGTCCATCCTGGTCGCCGGTGCGGTCGTGCTGCTGTCCCTGTTCGGGTTGGTCTTCTCCGGTCTCGCCGCGTACCGGACCTACGGGTACGCCACGGCGATCGTCGTGGCGACGGTGATGACGGCGGCTATCACGCTGGTGCCGGCGCTGTGCGCGATGAGCGGCCGGCGGATCATGAGTCGTCGGCGGCGCGTCGTCGATGCCGAGCCGCGGCAGCGGCCGCCGCTGACCGCCCGCTGGGCGCAACGGGTGGGACGACGTCCCGCCGGTTGGGCCCTGCTCGCCCTCGCGGTGCTGCTTCTGCTCGGCGCCCCCGCACTGACAATGCGGACCTGGCCCCAGGACGCGGGCAGCCAGCCCACCGAGAACACCGTCCGGCGGGCGTACGACCTCGTCGCCGCCGAGTTCGGGCCCGGCGCGTACGCCCCGCTCGTGGTGGCCGTTGACCTGACAGTGGTGCCGCAGGGCTCCCTGCCGGCGTTGCGGGACAGGATCGAGGCGGTGCCGGGTGTGGCTAGGGTCTCGCAGCCGATTGTGGCGCCCGATGCCACGGCGTCGGTGCTGACCGTGCAGTTGGCGTTCAGCCCGCAGGACGAGCGATCCAGTGAGCTTGTGGACAAGCTCCGCGCGGACGTGTTGCCGGACGGCGCGGAGGTCACCGGGGTCACGGCGGTCTTCGCCGACATCGCCGACCTGCTGGCCGAGCGGCTGTGGCTGGTGGTCGGCGTGGTGGTCGGTCTGTCGCTGATCCTGCTGACAGTGGTGTTCCGCAGCATCCTGGTGCCGATCAAGGCAGCCCTGGTCAACCTGCTCAGCGTCGCCGCCGCGTACGGGGTGCTGACAATGGTCTTCCAGTGGGGCTGGGGCAGCCAGTTGCTCGGTGTCGACCGAGCGGTGCCGGTCTCGACCTGGGTTCCGCTGCTGCTCTTCGCCGTCCTGTTCGGGCTCTCGATGGATTACGAGGTGTTCCTGCTCTCCCGGATCAGGGAGGAGTGGCTGGCCACCGGCGACCCGTTCCAGAGTGTGGTGCGTGGTCTGGCCGCCACCGCGCGGACCATCACCGCCGCAGCGTTGATCATGGTGGTGGTGTTCGCGGGGTTCATGACGAACGCCGACATCGTCACGAAGATGATCGGTGTGGGGCTGGCCACGGCGGTCGCCCTCGACGCCACTATCGTCCGGCTCGTCCTGGTGCCGGCGACCATGATGCTCTTCGGTAAGGCCAACTGGTGGCTGCCGGGGTGGCTGGACCGGCTGCTGCCGACCCTCGGGCGGGGCCGGGTCATGCCCGACGCGCTGGCTACTGAGGATGCGGCGACCGAGGCGAGCCGTCCACCGGAGCCGGTGAACGCCCGCTGATCCGGGGCCCTTCACCGTCCCGGGGGCAACAGCCCTCGGGACGGTGAAGGGCCGCGCCGGGTACGGCCGTGTCGACGCCTCAGATGAGGCCGTGGGCGAGCATCGCCTCGGCGACGAGCCGGAAGCCGTCGATGTTGGCGCCGGCGACGTAGTTGCCGGGCATTCCGTACTCGTCGGCGGTGGCGTGGCAGCGGGCGTGGATGGTCTGCATGACCTCCCGTAGCCGCTGCTCGGAATACTCGAAGGTCCACGAGTCGCGGCTGGCGTTCTGCTGCATCTCCAGCGCGCTTGCCGCGACTCCGCCGGCGTTGGCCGCCTTGCCGGGAGCGAACCGCACGCCGGCCTCGGTGAAGTTCCGGACCGCCTCCGGGGTGGTGGGCATGTTGGCCCCCTCCACCACTGTGGTGCAGCCACCCGCGATGAGGCTTAGTGCGTCGGTGCCCGTGAGTTCGTTCTGGGTCGCGCAGGGGATCGCCACCTGGCAGGGCACTTCCCAGATCGGGCGGCCGGCGACGAACGTGGCGTGCGGATACGCCTCGGCGTACTCGTCGATCCGTGCCCGGCGAACCTCCTTGAGGTGCTTGAGCACCTCGACGTTGATTCCCTTCGGGTCGTGGATGTAGCCGGAGGAGTCCGAGCACGCCACAACGGTGCCGCCGAGTTGGTGCACCTTTTCGATCGCGTAGATCGCCACGTTGCCCGAGCCGGAGACCACCACCCGCTTGCCGTCGAGGCTGTCGCCGCCGTCAGCGCGCAGCATCTCCTCGGCGAAGAACACCGCGCCGTAGCCGGTGGCCTCACGGCGTACCTGGGCGCCGCCGTAGCTGAGGGCCTTACCGGTCAGCACTGCGGACTCGTACCGGTTGGTGATCCGCTTGTACTGCCCGAACAGGTAGCCGATCTCCCGTCCACCGACTCCGATGTCGCCTGCCGGCACGTCCGTGTACTCGCCGATGTGCCGGTACAACTCGGTCATGAACGACTGACAGAACCGCATCACCTCCCGATCCGAGCGGCCCTTCGGGTCGAAGTCCGACCCGCCCTTGCCACCGCCGATCGGCATGCCTGTCAGCGCGTTCTTGAACAGTTGTTCGAAGCCGAGGAACTTCACGATCCCCAGGTAGACCGACGGGTGGAAGCGGAGACCACCCTTGTACGGCCCGAGGGCGCTGTTGAACTCCACCCGGAAGCCGCGGTTGATGTGGACCTCACCGCGATCGTCCTCCCACGGCACCCGGAAGATGATCTGGCGTTCCGGTTCACAGATCCGCTCGATGATCTTCGCTTCGGCGTACTCGGGATGCCTCTTCAGGGCCGGGGCCACGCTGTCGAGCACCTCTCGCACCGCCTGGTGGAACTCGCCCTCGCCAGGGTTGCGTCGCACCACGGACGCGAAGATCGATTCGAGCTTGTCCTGTATCAGCACTGTTTCTCCTCATGTGCGACCATGGCCCGGTTTGCCCCACGCCCGGAGACCCACGAGTCACCCACACGGCACGACCGAGACAAGAGCGCCGTTGCGTGAGCAACGACCTGCCCCGGCGCGACTGCTTCGGCGCGTTGAGCGGGAAGCCTCGGAAGGACGGGTCCACTCTCTGACCCTGCCCTGCCGGCGCTTCGTCGTCGTCAAGTCTGGCATTCCCAGTTGCTGGTAGACCGTCGGCTGCGCGGGTTGCCCAGGTGACGGGTGTGCCCCGCGACCTGCCGTTCAGTCGACGAGGTCCGGTGTGACTGTCGGATCGGCGAACCCGGCCAGCAGCCGCTCGGCGGCGACCGCCGGGGTGAGGGTCCCGGCGAGAACGTCGCGTTCGATCTCCGGCGTGAGGGCTCGCACCGTGGGATGGCTGCGGAGCCGGTCGAGGAGTTCGGCCCGCACCATCGCCCAGACCCAGCCGATCTGCTGACGTCGTCGCCGCTCGGCCAGCTCGCCGGACGCTGCCAAGGTGTCCTGGTGGTGGCGGATCTGCTGCCACAGCTCGTCGAGGCCGGTCTCCTCCAGGGCGCTGCACGTGACCACCGGGGGTTGCCAGCCGCTTTCGGGCGTATGCAGCAGCCGCAACGCGCCCGCCAACTCCCGGGCGGCCCGGCGTGCGTCGGTCTGGTGCGGCCCGTCGGCCTTGTTGACGGCGATGACGTCGGCGAGTTCCAGCACGCCCTTCTTGATGCCCTGCAACTGGTCGCCGGTGCGGGCGAGGGTGAGCAGCAGGAACGAGTCGACCATCTCGGCGACAGTGGTCTCGGACTGGCCGACGCCGACGGTCTCGACCAGGACCACGTCGTAGCCGGCAGCCTCGACCACCACTATCGCCTCCCGGGTGGCCTTGGCGACGCCACCGAGCGTGCCCGCCGTCGGCGAGGGCCGTACGAACGCGGCCGGGTCGACGGCGAGACGGGCCATGCGGGTCTTGTCGCCGAGGATGCTCCCGCCGGTGCGGGTGGACGACGGGTCGACAGCGAGCACCGCCACCCGGTGCCCGTCGCCGGTCAGCCGGCAGCCGAGCGCGTCGATGAACGTGGACTTGCCGACCCCGGGCACGCCGGTGATGCCGACCCGGCGGGCGCCCCCGGCGTACGGGGTGAGCGCGGCCAACAGCCCCTGCGCCGCCCTGCGGTGGTCGGCTCGGGTCGACTCGACAAGGGTGATGGCCCGCGCGATCCACGCCCGCGAACCCGCGCGCACCCCGTCGACGTACGCGTCGACCGGAGGGGTGCGCATCGCGGCGCCGCTCACGCGCCCGGGTGGCCGAGCCGCCGGGACAGCTCGGTGAGCAACTCCCGGGCCGCCTCGGCGATCACGGTGCCGGGCGGGAAGATCGCCGCCGCGCCGGCCGCCCGCAACGCGTCGAAGTCCTGCGGCGGGATCACGCCACCAACGATGATCATAATGTCGTCGCGGTCGAGCGCGGCCAGTTCGTCGCGCAGCGCCGGCACCAGCGTGAGGTGCCCGGCGGCGAGGCTGGACACCCCGACGATGTGCACGTCGGCCTCGACAGCCTGACGGGCCACCTCGGCGGGGGTCTGGAACAGCGGACCCACGTCCACGTCGAAGCCCAGGTCGGCGAACGCCGTGGCGATCACCTTCTGGCCGCGGTCGTGGCCGTCCTGGCCCATCTTGGCCACCAGGATGCGGGGCTGGCGGCCCTCGGCGACGGCGAACTCCGCGGTGGCGGCGCGGACGCTCTCGATCGCCGAGACAGCGCCGGCCTCGTCCCGGTACACGCCGGAGATGGTACGGATCTGCGCGGCGTGCCGCCCGTACACCTTCTCCATCGCGTCGGAGATCTCCCCCACCGTTGCCTTCGCCCGCGCGGCGTCCACCGCCAGGGCGAGCAGGTTGCCGTCCAGGCCCGGCCCCCGCGTGCCGTCGAGCGCGGCACCGGCCGCCCGGGTCAACGCGTCCAGGGCCGCCACGCAGGTCTGCTCGTCGCGCTCCTCGCGCAGCCTGCGCAGCTTCTCGATCTGCTGCGCGCGTACCGACCGGTTGTCGACCTTGAGGACGTCGATCGGCTCGTCGGCGTCCGGGCGGTACTTGTTGACGCCGATCACGGGCTGCCGGCCGGAGTCGATGCGCGCCTGCGTACGCGCGGCGGCCCCCTCGATCCGCAGCTTCGGGATGCCCTCGTCGATGGCCCGGGCCATCCCACCGGCGGCCTCCACCTCCTGGATGTGCTTCCAGGCGCGGGCGGCCAGATCGTGGGTGAGCCGCTCCACGTAGGCGCTGCCGCCCCACGGGTCGATGACCCGCGTGGTGCCCGACTCCTGCTGGAGCAGCAGCTGGGTGTTGCGGGCGATACGCGCGGAGAAGTCGGTCGGCAACGCCAGCGCCTCGTCCAGCGCGTTCGTGTGCAGGGACTGGGTGTGCCCCTGGGTGGCGGCCATCGCCTCGACGCAGGTGCGTACCACGTTGTTGAACACGTCCTGGGCGGTGAGCGACCAGCCGGAGGTCTGGCTGTGCGCCCGCAGGCTCAACGACTTCGGGTTCTTCGGCTGGAAGTCGCGGACCAGGCGGGCCCACAGCAGCCGCGCCGCCCGCAGCTTCGCCACCTCCATGAAGAAGTTCATCCCGATCGCCCAGAAGAACGACAGCCGGGGCGCGAACGCGTCGATGTCCAGGCCGGCGTCCCGCCCGGCCCGCAGGTACTCCACGCCGTCGGCGAGGGTGTACGCGAGCTCCAGGTCGGCGGTCGCCCCGGCTTCCTGGATGTGGTAGCCGGAGATGGAGATCGAGTTGAACCGGGGCATCCGCTCGGAGGTGAAGGCGAAGATGTCGGAGATGATCCGCATCGACGGCTGCGGCGGATAGATGTAGGTGTTGCGGACCATGAACTCCTTGAGGATGTCGTTCTGGATGGTGCCGGAGAGCTGCTCCGGCGCCACCCCCTGCTCCTCGGCCGCGACGATGTACAGCGCCAGCACCGGCAGCACCGCGCCGTTCATGGTCATCGACACGCTCATCCGGTCCAGTGGGATGCCGTCGAAGAGCTGCCGCATGTCGTAGATGGAGTCGATCGCCACCCCGGCCATGCCCACGTCCCCGGCGACCCGGGGGTGGTCGGAGTCGTAGCCGCGGTGGGTCGGCAGGTCGAAGGCGACCGACAGCCCCTTCTGACCGGCGGCCAGGTTGCGCCGGTAGAACGCGTTCGACTCCTGCGCCGTGGAGAAACCCGCGTACTGGCGGACGGTCCACGGCTGCGTCGTGTACATGGTGGGGTACGGGCCCCGCAGGTACGGGGCGATGCCCGGGAACGTGCCGAGGAAGTCCAGCCCGTCCCGGTCGGCAGCGGTGTGCAGCGGGGCGACGTCGATGCCCTCAGGCGTCTGCCAGGTCAGCTCCTGCGGGTCGCTGCCGGTCTCGGCGCGCACCGCGTCATGCCACCGGCCCAGGTCCGCGTCGGCAGCGGTGGCCGGCCCGCCCAACTCGACCTCGGAGAAGTCGGGAATCCCCACGCCCATCACGCCACCTCCAGGTCGTCAAGCGTCGTCTCCAGCACCGCGACCGCGTCGCAGCCCGCATACAGGTAGCCCTGCACGCCGGAATGGTCGGCCGGTTTGCCGGCGAGCCACACCCGGTCCGCGCCCGCGTCGATCAGCGCCTGCGCCACCGCCTCCGCCGACTGCGCGTACAGCCGGTCGGTGGAGCACAGGCAGGCCACGCGGGCGCCGCTGGCGGTGAACTCGGCGGCCAGACGGGCCGGATCGTCGGTCCCGACCGGCGGCCGGACGGTCGCGATCCCACCGGCGGCGAAGAGGTTCGCGGCGAACCCGGCGCGGGCGTTGTGCGCGGCCTCCGGCCCCAGCGTGGCGAGGAAGACAGCGGGCCGCGTTTCCGTGGCGGTCGCGTGGGCGTCGGCGCGGTCCCGCAGCGACTCGTACGCCTGCGCGTACCGGCGTCGGGGCAACCCGCCACCCGACGGGGCCGGCGCGGGCGGGCGGGCCGGCACCCGCTCCCCCAGGTCGGGAAACTCGCTGACCCCGGTCAGCGGGTCCCGGCGGTGCGCCAGGTTGTCGGCCCGCCGCTGCCAGGTCGCGGCCAGCCGGTCGGCGACCAGGCCGCTGTCCAGCGCCGCAGCCATCCCGCCAGCCCGCTCGATCTCGGTGAACCACGTCCAGGCTGCCCTGGCCAGTTCCTCGGTGTACCGCTCGACGTACCACGAGCCGCCGGCCGGGTCGATCACCCGACCGACGTTCGCCTCCTCCAGCAGCAGCGACTGGGTGTTGCGGGCGATCCGGCGGGCGAAGCCGTCCGGCAGTCCCAGGCAGTGGTCGAACGGCTGCACTGTCACGGCGTCCGCGCCACCCACGCCAGCGGCGAAGCAGGCAAGCGTGGTGCGCAGCATGTTCACCCACGGATCGCGGGCGGTCATCATGGCCGTGGAGGTGACGGCGTGCTGGCGTTGCGCGCCGTGCTCCGGCACGCCGCTCACCTGCGCCACCCGTGCCCACAGCCGGCGGGCCGCCCGCAGCTTCGCGATCGTGGCGAACTGGTCGGCGGTGGCCGCGTACCGGAACTCCAGCTGGCCGAACGCGGCCGGCACGCCCAGCCCGGCCGCGGTGAGATCCCGCAGGTAGGCGACGCCCGTCGCGACGGCGCAGCCGAGTTCCTGCGCGTCGGAGGCACCCGCGTCGTGGAATGCCGTCGCGTCGACAGTCAGCGCCCGCAGCCCCGGGAAATCGGCGGCGCAGGTGCGGGCCCACTCGTCCGCCGGGCCTTCCCACCGCTGCCCGGTGCGCGCCAGCCACCCGAGCGGGTCCACACCGAGGTTGCCGCGCACCTCGGCTTGCGGCACCTGCCGCTGGTTCAGCAACGCGAACCACTCCGGCACCGCCTCGACCGCGGCGGCCCCGGCGTCCAGCACGACAGCGGCCAGGTCCAGGTAGACACCGTCCAGCACGGCCGCCAACCCGGCCGGCGGCAGGCCGTCGTCGCCGAGCACCAGCCACAGGGAGGTGGCGCCGTTCTCCAGGTCCGCGACGACAGCCTCGGCGGTGACCTTCGGGTCCGGGTCGGCGTGCCGCTGCCGGAGGTCCCACCCGGCCGTCACCGCGCCGGCCGCCCGGGCGCCCCTGGTGTACGGGAACAGCCCCGGGGGCCCGGGCATCGGCGTCGGATCGTCGCCCGCGTACAGCGGCGCCAACGTCACGTCGTCGTAGCCGCTGTGGGCCAGCAGATCCTCGACCGCGTCGGCCGGGGTGTCCTCACCGGCGAGCCCGGCTTTGCGCAGCACCCCCAGCGCCAACCGTTGCCACTGCTCACGCGTGGCGGCAGGGAAATCGGAAGCGAGGGGAAGCGTCTCTGACGGCACCGTCATGCCGGGATGGTAGAGGCAGCCGGGCGCCACCGCACCGAAGGTGTGACGACATCAACTGAGCCGCCGGGAGGTCGTCCTTCGACGGTTGACGATGGTGTTGTGCCTGCTTACGGGCCTTCAGGCCTACGCGCGGTGCCGGTAGTGATGCACGACGAGCCCGACAGCGGCGGCCAGGGTGATCAGTCCGAAACCGCCACCGACGAACACGTTCTGACCCGTGATCGACATGGTCGCGTTGATGACGGCGCTGACGATCAGCACCAGCCACAGCACGGGACGCAGCAGCTTGCGCCGGTCGGCGCTGTCGGACGTGCTGCCGGTCGCGACAGGGGCGGTGCGGTTGTGGTCTGTCATGACTACTCCCTCAGTGGTGGTTGACGACTGATGGCAACGCTATGCCGAAGATCAATCAGCGACGATCCAGCCACCAGGCCAACCGAGGTACAGCAGGCTGTACCAATGCGCCCCGACGAGGCCGGATCCGCATTCGGTCGCCTATCGTCTCTGCCGGGGAGGTGCGCACATGCAGGGCGAAGACGCCGGTTCCACAGTGCGGGGGCCGGCCGGACCGGAGCGCGGGCACGCGGTGCGCCAATATCTCCGGGAGCGCGTACGGATATCTGTCGACGCTCTTGAGCACCTCGTCGGTGGCCTCGGTACGTCGATACTGGCGCTGACGGCGTTCCTGCTGTTGTCAGTGGTGGCGCTCGCGTGCGTGGTCGGCGTCGGCTTCGTGGTGGTCCCGTCGGTGTTGAAGGTCGTGCGGTCTGCCGCCGACCGGGAACGCGCCCGACTGTCGCGGTGGGCGTTCGACCTGCCCATGCCGCCGCCGGTTCCTACCGGACTGCGCGCCGCCTTGCGCGACCCGTGGGTGCGCCGCGAGTGCGCGTTCGTGGCCCTCCACGGCACGTTCGGGTTCGTACTGGGCGCTGTGGGGCTGTCGTTGCCGCTCACCGCCGTACAGAATTTCCTGTTCCCGCTCTACTTCTGGATGCTGCCGCCGGACATGGGCGGCCCCGGCTTCATCTACTGGCGCATCGACGGGCTGCTCGACGCGCTCGTCGTCGCGTTGATCGGCGTCGGCTGGCTCGCCGTGGCCGTCGCGCTCGGTCCGCGGATGGCCGACCTCCAGGCGCTGCCGGGGCGACGGTTGCTGGCGCCGCCGCGCGACGTCGACATGTCGCTGCGCATCGCCGAGCTGACCGCCACCCGCGCGGGAGCGCTCGACGCGCACGCGGTCGAGCTGCGCCGCATCGAGCGGTCCCTGCACGACGGAGCGCAGAACCGGTTGGTCGCGGTCACCGTGCTGCTCGGCGCGGCACGTCGCGCGCTTGCCCGTGACCCGGCGCAGGCGGCGCAGGTGCTGGACCGGGCGCAGGACGCCGCCGAGTTGGCGCTCGCGGAACTCCGTACCGTGGTGCGCGGGATCCTGCCGCCGGTGCTCGATGATCGTGGGCTCGCCGGTGCGCTGCACGGCCTGGCTGCCGGCTCCGCCGTGCCGTGCACCGTGGAGGTGGACCTGCCGGGCCGATGCGCCGCGTCGGTCGAGGCGACGGCGTACTTCGTGGTGGCGGAGGCGTTGACGAACGTCGCCCGGCACAGCGGTGCCAGCGCGGCGGCGGTCACCGTCGGACTTACTGCCGGCCGGCTGCACCTGTCGGTGTCCGACGATGGCCGTGGCGGTGCCGACGAGGGCCACGGCTCGGGTATCAGCGGCATCCGCCGGCGGGTCGAGGCTCACGACGGCCGGTTCACACTGACCAGCCCACCCGGTGGGCCGACAACGATAATCGTGGAGCTGCCGTGCGGATCGTGATCGCCGAGGACGACGCCCTGCTGCGGGAAGGGCTGGCCCTGCTGCTGCGGGCCGAAGGGCTCGACGTGGTCGCCACCACGGACTCACCGGACACGTTCCTGTCCGCTGTGGACGAACTCCGGCCCGACGTGGCGATCGTCGACGTCCGGATGCCGCCCACCCACACCGACGAGGGCATCGTGGCCGCCGTCGAGGCCCGACGCCGTCACCCCGACCTCGCGGTGCTCGTCCTTTCGGCGTACGTGGAGCAGGCGTTCGCCACCGACCTGCTCGCCGAGGGTGCGGTACGGCTCGGCTATCTGCTCAAGGAGCGGGTGGGTCGGGTCGAGGAGTTCCTGGGCGCGCTGCACCGCGTCGCCGGGGGCGGCACTGCCATCGACCCGGAGGTCGTCGCCCAACTGTTCGCCCGCAGCCGCTCCGACAGCACGCTGAGCCGGCTCAGCGTACGGGAACGTGACGTGCTCACCCTGATGGCGGAAGGGCTGGGCAACACGGCGATCGCGGAGCGGCTGTTCGTCACCGAAGGGGCAGTGCACAAGCACATCCGCAGCATTTTCGCCAAGCTCGGCCTCGCACCGGACGACCGCGCCGACCGGCGGGTGACGGCGGTCCTGCGGTATCTGAAGGACACTCAGCGCCGGATGTAGTACAGCCTGCTGTACCCCGGTTGGCCCGCACGCTGGATCGCTCATTGATGGCCGCCGCCATAGCTTTTCCGTGTACTCGAAACTGTCGAGAATTACGGAAAGGCTGAGACTCATGGCCGTCAACGTTGGACGATCCGCCGAGACGGCGGTCCGCGTCGGACAACTCACCCGCACCTACGGCACCGGCCCACAGGCGGTCACCGCGCTCGCCGGCGTCGACGCGGAGTTCCACCGCGGCACGTTCACGGCGGTGATGGGACCATCCGGTTCCGGCAAGAGCACCCTGTTGCAGACCGCTGCCGGCCTGGACCGGCCCACCTCCGGGCAGGTGTGGATCGGCGCCGAGGAATTGTCGCGGCTGTCGGAGACGAAATTGACGAAGCTGCGGCGCAGCCGGATCGGTTTCGTCTTCCAGGCTTTCAATCTGATCGGTGCGTTGAACGTCGAGGAGAACATCCTGCTGCCTCTGCGGCTGTCCGGCGTCCGTCCCGATCCCGCGTGGCTCGAGCAGGTGATCGGGCGGGTCGGGTTGGCCGACCGGTTGCACCACCGTCCGGCCGAGTTGTCAGGTGGGCAGCAGCAGCGGGTGGCGATCGCCCGGGCGCTGGCGACCCGCCCCGAGGTGATCTTCTGTGACGAGCCGACGGGTGCGTTGGACACGCAGACCGCGTCGGAGGTGCTGTCCCTGTTGCGGTCGGTTGTCGACGAGACACAGCAGACGGTGATCATGGTGACCCACGATCCGGTGGCGGCCTCGTACGCCGACCGGGTGATGGTCCTCGCCGACGGCCGGATCGTGCACGACACGCCGCAGCCGGGTGCGCAGCGGATCGCCGAGCAGTTGGCGCTGCTCGGACGCCGTCAGCTCGCCACGCAGGGGAGCTGAACCATGCTGAGACTGGCCGCACGGATGCTGCGCCACCGGATCGGAAGCGCGGTCGCCACCCTCCTCGCGCTCACCGTCGGCGTCATGATCCTCATGTCGATGGGCCTGCTCGTCGAGTCCGGAATGCGCTACGAACCCACACCCCAGCGGTACGCCGACGCCGACATCGTGGTCGCGCAACGCGAGATCAGCATCACGGGCCGGGAACTCGACGGTCAGACCACCACTACCACTGTGCCGCTGCTGGCAGGCGGAACGGTTCCGGTCACGCTCGCCGAGCAGTTCCGGCAGGTGCCGGGGGTGCTGTCGATCGCCGTCGACCATTCGTTGCCGGTGGTCGTGCCGACTGCGGCGGGGCAGGAGACCGTCGCGCACGGTTGGAGCAGCGCCGCGCTGACGCCGTTCCGGATCGTCGCTGGAAGCCAGCCGGCCGCCGACGACGAGGTCGCCGTCGACAACCGCATCGCTACTGTCGCCGGCGCCGAGGTACGCCCTGGCGACCGGATTCCGGTGCTCGTCGCCGGTGGCGTCCGCGAGTACCGGGTCAGTGGCGTCGTGGAACGCGCGGTCGCCGGCGACTGGCCGTCCGCGCTCTTCTTCACCGACAACCACGCCGCAGCGCTGAGCCCGCAGCCGGGCCGCGCCGGGGCCATCGGGATCATCGTGGCCCCCGGCGCGGACTCCCCCGCCACGGTCACCGAGGTACGACGGCTGGCCGCCGAAGCCGGGGCGCACGTCTACACCGGCGCCGAACGCGGGAAGCTGGAACAGTCCGAAGCCCTTGTGGCACGCGAAATGCTCATCCAGCTCGGCAGCATCTTCGGCGGCTACGTCGCGGGGCTCGTTATGGTCGTCGTCGCCGGAACCGTCGGGCTGGCGGTCCGCCACCGCCGCCGCGACCTCGCCCTGCTGCGGGCGGTCGCGGCGACGCCCGGCCAGGTGAGGCTGATGATCCTCGCGGAGGTCGTACAGCTGAGCATCATCTCGGTGGTGCTGGGCGTGCCGGCCGGACTGCTCGTGACGAACTGGGTGCACAGGCAGTTGGTCACGCGCGGGTTCATTCCGGACGGCTTCCCGATCAGCGGCGGCATACTCTCCGCCGTGGCGGTGACAGCGGCGACGCTCCTGGTGGCCGCAGCGGCGGCGTTGCTCGCCGCCCGCCGCACGGTGCGCATTCGCCCGACCGAGGCACTCGGCGAGGTCGCCGTGGAGTCGTCCCGCAACAGCCGGATCCGGTTCGTCGCCGGCCTGCTGACGCTCGGCGCCGGTGTCACGCTCACCATGCTCACCACGGCCGTCCGCGGCCAGGCCGCAGTGGGCGCCGCGCTCGGCATGCTGTACGTCTTCGTCCTCGCCGCCGCCCTGCTCGCACCCTGGATCAACAGGTACGCCGCGAGGGCGCTCGGCCCGGTGCTGCGGGCGGTATGGCGCGACAGCGGATATCTGGCCGCCGCGAACCTGCGGGCGAACGCGCAGGGCATGGTGACCGTGCTGACGGCGCTGGTGCTGTCGGTGGGCTTCGGCGGTTCGGTCTGGTTCCTCCAGGACAACCTGCAACGACAGACGATCAGCCAGAGCCGGGACGGGATGCTCGCCCAACAGGCGTTGGTGTCGGCGGTCGGGCTGCCGGAGACCGCGGTGGCGGACGCCCGCAAGGTGCCCGGCGTCGTCGCCGCGACGGGCATCCGGCGTACCGAGGTCATCACCCGCGTGCTGGGCGAGCCCCAGGCCGTCGGCGCGCAGGGCATCGACATCGAGGGCGTCGACAAGACCATGGACCTCAAGGTCACCGAGGGCAGCCTCGCCGACCTGCGCGGCGCGACAGTGGCGTTGTCGACCCTGCAGGCGTCGTCGCAGGGGGCGAAGCTCGGCGATCAGGCCACGATGTGGCTGGGCGACGGCACCCAGTTGACGTTGCGGGTCGTCGCGCTCTACGAACGCGGGCTCGGCTTCGGCGACGTCACCCTCAACCGGGAGACTGTCAGCGGCCACACAGCGACGAACCTCGACGACCAGGTTCTGATCCGGACCGAGGCCGACGCCGACCTCGCCGGCCTTGTCGACAGTTACCCGGGCAGCGGTCTGATCGATACGAGCGCCGTCAACGGCCAGTTGGAGAAGGACCTGGCGCTCAACGCCTGGCTGAACAAGATGCTCATCGGCGTCATGGTCGGTTATGCCGCCCTGGCAGCCGCCAACACGATGGTGATGGCGGCGCTGGCCCGGGGCCGCGAGCTGGCTCTGCTTCGTCTGGTCGGAGTTACCACGCGCCAGGTCAAGCGGATGGTGCACGCCGAACAGGTTGGTCTGCTCGGCACGTCACTGCTCGTCGGCGGCATCATCGCCGCTGTCACGTTGATCTCGGTGGTCCGGACGCTGACCGGGCAACTGGTGCCCTACGTCCCGACGGTCGGCTGGATGTCGATCATCGGAGGCGCCGCTCTGCTCGCGCTTGCCACCACAGTCCTGCCCATCGGCGCGCTCCTGCGTACGCCTCCGGTGAACGGCATCGGGATCAAGGAGTGAACGCCGGCGGCACACGGCGCTCCAATCGGGTGCGCGACGGGGGCGTCCGAATGCTCGAGGTGTTGTCCGCCGGCCGATAGGCGTACCTGATCCGGGGGGGGATCCGCCGCCCCTGCGTGCCGCGTTCAGCGTCCACGCAGGGGCGGCGGAATGCCGTCCGGAGCCACCTTTCGGCGTGCCGTCCGATGAATGTCCTGGTGACGGGCGGGTTCGCTGGGAGCGGTACCAGTCGGGGCGGAAATCCAACCCTCCCTATCGCTACACTCGCCGCAACGCCGGAGTCGTCAGCAGATTCTGGCTGGCGCTGATCCGTTCTGAATGGAGACGTCTGTGACCCGCGATGAGGCGGCACCGCCCGGCATCGACCCGAACATCCCCAGCGTGGCCCGGGTCTATGACTTCTTCCTGGGCGGCAAGGACAACTTCGAGGCCGACCGGAAGGTCGCCGAGCACGCTCTGCGGATCACTCCGGACGGTCCGGCGGCCGGTCAGGCGAACCGGGCCTTCCTGCGTCGGGTGATCCGCTTCCTCGTCACCGAGGCGGGCATCGACCAGTTCCTCGACATCGGATCGGGGCTGCCCACCCAGGGCAACGTCCACGAGGTCGCCATCGAGCACAACCCGAAGTCCCGGGTGGTGTATGTGGACAATGACCCGATCGTCCTGGCGCACGGTCGGGCACTGCTCGCCGCCGAGGGCACCGCGACGGTGATCCAGGCGGACGTCCGGTCGCCACAGCAGATCCTCGACGATCCCGACGTACGGCGGTTCCTCGATTTCGACAGGCCGATCGGCTTGCTGCTCTTCGCGATCCTGCACCACATCGGCGACGACGAGGACCCGCGGGCGATCGCGGCGACGTTGATCGACGCGCTGCCCTCCGGCAGTTACGTGGCGATCTCGCACTTCCGTGACCCTGGTGAGCGCGACCCGGAAGGCTCCCGTAAGGCCCGCGAGGTCGAACGGGTCTTCAACGAGTCGCTGGGCACCGGCCGCTGGCGCACCGACGAGGAGATCCTCGCCTTCGCCGACGGGCTGACCGTGCTGGAGCCGGGGCTTGTGCCGCTGGCCGAGTGGCGTCCGGAGCCGGACGCTGCCGGACCGAACCAGACCGACACCTACCACACCTTCGTCGGCCTCCTGGCCCGCAAGCCGTAGGACACACGCCGTCGGCGGGGTCACCCCGCCGACGTTCGGCGTACGCCGTCGCGGCGGAGGTATTCGCCGCGATCGGCCACAGCCCCCTACCGGCGGCAGCCCCGACGGGCCACAGCCGCGCCCGGCGCCAGCCACCATCGGCCGGGCGGTATGACGTCAGGAGGCGGGCTGCTCCGCCGGAGGTAGGACGCTGATCACCGCCACGCAGGGGTCCGTGCCCGGTGCGGCGGCGTGGATGGCCTCGGCGGCGCGCTCGGCGAAGTCGCGGAAGGCGTCCCGCTGGTCCTCGGGCAGGCCGCCCAGCACGTGGTCCTCGACGTGGGCCACCCGCCGCTCGGCATCGACGAGTGCCTGGCGTCCTCGTTCGGTGGCCACGATCCGACGGGCGCGTCGGTCGCGCGGGTCCAACTGCCGCTCGATGAGACCAGCGTTCTCCAGGTCGTCGATGACATAGGTCAGGACGCTGCGGTCGATCACCAGGCGGGCAGCCAGAGCGCCCTGCGTGGGCACCTCTTCGTGGACGACCACGGCCAGGATGTGGTAGCCGCGGCTGCCGTGCGGCAGGTCCTTCAACGCCTCCTCGACGTGCTCATGCCAGCGGCGCAGCACCATCCCGAGGGACCAGCCGAAGTTCGAACCGCGTCGACGGTCGGCTGCCAGTTCGCAGTGGTCAACGGCGTCGGGCATCCCTCGATGCTAACAGCCGATGTGTTGATCAAACACTGTTTGTCCCGTCAGACCATGCTCCGGCGAGGGGAATGCGTCGGCCCGACAATATGTTGCTGAGCATAAGATGCGTCCGACAGACGATGTGTCTGGACAACAGTCATCGAGGATTGGATGAGGAAATGCCTGATTACGGCCATGAACTTCTGTTAGGGACGTTCCTGACGCCGAGCGCCCGGGATCCCGACCAGGTGATGGCGCTGGCCGAGCTGACCGAGGCGGCAGGGCTGGATCTCGCCACCTTCCAAGACCACCCGTACAACCCGGACTTCCTCGACACCTGGACCCTGCTCAGTTGGGTGGCCGCCCGCACCGAGCGGCTCCGCGTCTCCGCGAACGTCCTGAACCTGCCGCTGCGTCCGCCCGCAGTCCTGGCCCGCGCCGCGGCGAGCCTGGACCGGCTCTCCCACGGCCGGTTCGAACTCGGCCTCGGCGCCGGCGCCTTCTGGGACGGAATCGAAGGCATGGGTGGACGCCGGCTGACCGCCGGCCAGGGCGTCGCGGCGCTGCGCGAGGCGATCGACGTCCTGCGTGGCGTATGGGAAGACACGTCGGAGCCGCTGCGCCGCGACGGGACGTACTATCCGGTCCCCGGCATGCAGCGCGGCCCGACGCCGGCGCACGACATCGGCATCTGGCTCGGCGCCTACCAGCCGAAGATGCTGAAACTGACCGGCCAGAAGGCCGACGGCTGGCTGCCGACACTGGAGTACCTCCGGTCGCCGGACCGGGTCACCGCCAACCGGCTCATCGACGAGGCGGCGGTCGAGGCGGGCCGGGACCCACGCGAGATCCGGCGACTGCTCAACCTGTTCCAGGTCAGCGCGTCGTCGCACAACCGTGGCTTCCTCCAGGGTCCACCCGAGCAGTGGGTCGACCAACTCCTTCCGCTGGTCCTCGAAGAGGGGTTCAGCTCCTTCCTGATCGGCCGCGACGACCCACGACTCATCCAGACCTTCGGGCAGGAGATCGCCCCCGCGCTGCGCGAGGCCGTCGCCAAGGAGCGCACGGGACATCACACCGAACAGGGACCGGTCCGGTCGGCCGTCGCCCTCGCCCGACGCCAGCCCGGCGTCGACTACGACGCACTGCCCGAGTCCCTGGCCACCAAGGCCGTCGAGCCCGGCGATCCGCAGTACGAACGTGTGCGCCACAGCTACATCCGGCAGGGTGCGCCAGCCCTGGTGATCCGCCCGGCCAGCGCCGCCGACGTGGTGGATGCGGTGGCGTACGCGCGGACGCAGGACGTACCGCTGTCGGTGCGCAGCGGCGGCCACGGCATCAGCGGCCGGTCGACGAACGACGGCGGGATCGTGATCGACATGTCGGGGATGAACAAGGTGGAGGTGCTCGACCGGGCCACCCGCCGGATCCGGCTGGAGACGGGTGCCCGCTGGGGGCACGTCGCCCAGGCGCTTGCCCCGTACGGCCTGGCGATGAGCTCGGGTGACTACGGCGACGTCGGCGTCGGCGGCCTCGCGACCACCGCCGGTATCGGATACCTCGTCCGCAGGTACGGGCTGACCATCGACCACATCGTCGCCGCCGAGATCGTCACGGCGGACGCCACACTGGTCCGGGCTGACGCCGAGCACCACCCCGACCTGTTCTGGGCGATCCGCGGCGCCGGCGGCAACTTCGGTGTGGTCACCGCGCTGGAACTGGAGGCGTACGAGGTCGGCGATGTCGTCTTCGCACAGCTCACTGTCGACGCGAGCGACCCCGCCGGCGTGCTCCGTCGCTGGGGGCGGCTCGTCGAGGACGCGCCGCGCGAGATCAGCAGTTTCCTCAGCCTGTTTCCCGGCCGCCGTGGCAACCCGCCGATGGCCCAGGTGACCCTCGTGCACGCCAATGACGACGTCGAAGCGGCGCAGGCCGCCCTGGGTCCGTTCCTGGAGATCGGCCCGATCCTCGACCAGCACGCCCAGCTCGCGCCGTATCCGGCGATCGTCGCGCCGCCCGGCAACCAGCATCGCGGGCAGGGCCTGAGCGACACGCACAGCGGGCTGTTGCACCACGTGACCCCGGAGGCGGCGGATGCCATGGCGGCAATGATCCGCTCCGGCGACGTGATGATCATGCAGTTCCGGTCCGTGGGCGGCGCCGTCAACGACGTCGACCGGGACGCGACCGCCTATCCGCACCGGGAGCAGAACTTCTCGGTGATCGCCGCCACCGTCGCGGACCGCAGGCCCCAACTCGACAAGCTCTGGGCCGACCTGCGCCCGCACCTCGACGGCATGTACCTCAGCTTCGAGTCCGACACCGACCCGGAGCGGCTGCTCGACGCCTGGCCCGAGCCCACCCTCAGTCGGCTGCGTGCCATCAAGGCCACGTACGACCCGGACAACGTCTTCAACCGCAACTTCCCGATCCCACCGGCACCCGCACGGCAGACCAGAGAGGAGGCCGACGATGTCGTTTGAGATCGGCCTGATCACCTTCGGCGAACTCACCGCCGACCCGGCCACCGGTCAGCTTCCCGAGCCGCACCAGCACCTGCGTCACGTCATCGAACTCGCCGAGGTCGCCGACCAGGCGGGCCTGGACGTCATCGGCGTCGGCGAGCACCACCGTTCGGACTTCGTGGCGACAGCGCCACCGATGGTGCTGGCCGCGATGGCGCAACGCACCAGACGGATCCGTCTGACCAGCGCCGTCACGGTGCTCAGCTCCGACGACCCGGTCCGCGTCTGGGAGCAGTTCGCCACCCTCGACCTGCTCTCCAGCGGACGCGCCGAGATCATCGCCGGGCGCGGCTCGTACACCGAGTCCTTTCCGCTCTTCGGCTACGACCTCGCCGACTACGCGGACCTGTTCCGGGAGAAGCTCGACCTGCTGCTGCGGATCCGCGAGACGAACCCGCTCACCTGGTCGGACGGGCGCTTCCGCCCACCGTTGCACGAGGCCGACATCGCGCCCCGGTCCCTTCAGAAGGAGCTGCCGATCTGGGTCGGCGTGGGCGGCACGCCGACCTCCGCCGTCGAGACCGGCGCCCGAGGGCTGCCCGTGATGCTCGGGGTCCTGCTCGGCACCGTCGGCAGCCACTCCCGGATCGTCGACCTCTACCGGTTGGCGGCCGAGCGGGCCGGGCGCGATCCGGCCACCCTGCGGGTCGGGCTGGGCGTGCAGGGTCACGTCGGCCGGACCAGTGCGGGGGCGCGGCGGACGATGTACCCGCACTTCACCGCAGGCTTCCGGGACAACAACCACAAGCGGGGCCAGGGATTCGTACTCAGCCCGGAGAAGTTCGACGCCTTCACCGGTCCGCAGGGTGCCCTCGTCGTCGGCAGCGCCCAAGAGGTGATCGACAAGGTCGCGGCCTACCACGAGGTGTACGGCATCAGCCGGTTGCTCCTGCACGTCGGCTTCGGCGGAATGCCCCAGGCGCGGATCCTCGACTCCGTCGAGCGGCTCGCCACCGAGGTCGCCCCGGTGCTTCGCCGGGAGCTCGCCGTCCCGACCGTCACCTACGCGGGTGCCACCGACAGGCGCTAGACCAGCTGTTCCCGGTTCAGCCGATGTGTTGATCTAAAAATGTGTTGTCGCACAGAATATTTGGCGAGCACACTACAAGGGTGCCCGGCTCGACCGGCCCTGAAATTTCGGAGAGGCAAACATGACAACCATCGAAAACGCCGACGTCGTGGTCGTCGGTGCCGGAACAGCCGGCTCCGTCGTCGTACGGCGGCTCGTCGACGCGGGACACCGCGTCGCGGTCATCGAGGCCGGCCCGACGGACGGGCGGCCGGAGATCGCCAGCCCATTCGGGGCGGGGGCCCTCTTCGCCAGCGAGGTCGACTGGGCGCTGTCCACCGTGCCGCAGTCACACGCCAACGGCCGCGTCCTCTACCAGCCGCGCGGCAGGAGCCTCGGCGGCAGCACGATCCTCAACGGCATGCTCTACATCCGCGGTGCGCGCAGCGATTACGACGCGTGGGCCGCCGCCGGCGCCACCGGCTGGTCCTGGCCGGAGGTTGAGCCGTACTTCCGCCAGCTGGAGAACTACGACGGCCCGACCGACGGTGCCCGTGGCACCCACGGCCCGCTCCCGGTGCACCGCAACACCGACCCCGACCCCCTGGTGACATCCTTCGTCGACGCGGCGGTGCAGGCCGGGCACCCCTACAACGACGACTACAACGCCGGGGACAGCCGTGGGGCAAGCTACGCCCAGGCCACTGTCGACAAGGGCGAGCGGGTGACGGCGTGGCGGGCGTACGTGCAACCGGTGGTCGACTCCCCACTGCTGCGGGTCATCACCGACGCGCTGGTCACGAAGGTCGTCATCGAGGACGGCCGGGCGGTCGGAGTCGAATACCTCCAGGACGGCGCGCGTCGCGTGATCCGGGCCACGAAGGAGGTCGTGCTGTCAGCTGGCGTCTTCGGCACACCTCAGCTCCTCATGCTGTCCGGCATCGGCGCCGCCGACGAGTTGCGCCAGCACGGCATCGAGGTGGTCCGGGATCTGCCCGGCGTCGGGCGTAACCTCCGCGACCACGTCGCGAGCCCCATCGTGTGGGAGAGCCGCCGGACAGTCCCGACACCACGGATGACCGGCATCGAGGCCCAGTTGATCACGGACTCCGGGGATGCCGGAGTGATCCAGCCCGACAGGCAGGCGGTGTTCGTCAGCTTCGTGTACTCCACCATCACCGAGAACCTGCCCGAGCAGGGCTTCACCGCGCTCGCCATCCTGCTGCACCCGCACAGTCAGGGCCGGGTGCGACTGCGCTCCGCGAACCCCGCCGACGCGCCCCTCATCGACCCCGGCATCCTGTCCGACCCCCGTGACACCGAGGCTCTCGTCGACCACCTCGAATCACTGCGGAACGTGGCCCAGCGGCCCGCGCTCACCGAATGGATCAAGTCCGAGGTCTACCCCGGTCCGGAAGGCACGAGCCGCGACGGGCTTCGCGACTACGTGCGGGCCTCGGCCGACAGCGGCCATCACCAGGTGGGTACGGCGCGCATCGGCACCGACCCGCTGGCGGTCGTCGACCCGCAACTCCTCGTGCACGGCCTGGCCGGGCTGCGGATCGCTGACGCCTCGATCATGCCCACCACTCCCGCGGGCAACACCGCCGCACCAACCCTCATGATCGGGGAGCGGGCTGCCGACCTGATCCTGGGCAACGGCTGACCGTTCTCGATCTGACGAGAGCGTGGCCGGACCGTGCCGACGGTCCGGCCACTCGCATTCCGTGGCGTTCGCGCGGTCGTACCACGAAGGTGGGATCGGTTCGACAGCCACCCGACGCCTTCCACGTTCGTGAAATAGCGCCGAGCAGCCGAAAGGCGCCGTTGCGCAATTGCGGGATCTGCCGAACTTCCTCTCCTTTCCGCGACGCGGTAATGCGGGCCGCCAAGCGCGCACAGGGCCGTCCAGCAGGTAAGGGAAGACTTACCTAACAATGTGGCCTGACCCCCGACGCAACCGTCAAGGACAACGAAAACGCCGGTGCGGGCAACTGTGCGCTGCTAGCGTGATGTCGTTCGACACTTTGATTCGAGGTCCCGACCGGTGGCGGGTTTGCCGCCCACCTGCGTGGCAAATACGGACTGACATTTGAGTACGCCGGCTCGACGAGTTCTTTACCGCGCCGGCCCTTACGGTTTGGGAGAACATCATGAAAACTCTGCTCCAGTCGCCCCCCGTGCGTGAATGTGCCGCCACCGCGTGCAGCTTCAACGCCAAGGGCTGTCACGCTCCAGCGATCACCGTGGCCTCGACGGGCGACGCCGCGTCCTGCGCCACGTTCGTGGAGTCGTCGATGCAGGGCGGCATCCCCGAGGTGACAGGGGCGGTGGGCGCGTGTGCGCGCTCCGAGTGCACCTACAACACCAACCTCGCCTGCACTGCCGAATCCATCACCGTCGGCCCCGGCGCCACCGTCAGCGACTGCCTCACCTACCAGCCCGCCTGACGGCCACGGGCGCGTGCCGACGTGACATCACACCCACGGCACGCACCCGCTTGGCAAAGGTTAGCCTTACCTACTACTGTCACGATCCGAGGCCGATTCACCTTCACTACGGGCCAAGGGGACTGACATGCTGTTCCACCCAGCCGGGCGACCGACGGAGCTGGCGCATCCCGCGCACGCTGCCGTACCGGCTGATCGGGCCGCTGTGACGGCACGGTCTGCCCTGGCCGCTGCCCCGTCCCTGCGGCTCCGGTTGGGCGACGCCTGCGCCGACCTCATCGAGTCGCACGCCGTCCTGCCCGACGGCACGGTGATCCTCGCGGTGGATGCGATGAGCCGGACCGGCGGACTGCTGGTCGCGGCTCGCGGTCGGCCGGGCGCGGTACGGCTCGACGTGACGCAACTCGTCCCGGTCGCCGTACGCTCCCGCGTGCGGGCCAGGGTGTGGATGCAGGGCACCGCGCGCCGGTTCGACTCGGGCATCCTGGACTCCTGCGACTGCGACACCGTCATGTCCCTGCTCGACCTGCCCCCCGTCGCGCTGTGGGCTGTCGAACCCGTCGAGATCGGCCTCACCGACGACATCGGCGACACCAGCGTGAGCGTCAGCGCCTATCGCGGCGCGCGGCCGGACCCGCTCGCCGCCGACGAAGCCGTACACCTGCAGCACCTCACCGACCGGCACGGCGATCTCCTCGACCAGCTCGCCGCACGTGTCGACCCCGCGTTGACCGCCGGGTCGACGCGGGTCGTACCGGTTGCCGTCGACGCCGACGGCATCGTGCTCCGCGCCGAGGCACCGGCCCGGCACACCGACGTCCGGCTGCCGTTCGCCCACCGGGTCACCAGGAGCGCCGACCTCGCCGAAGGGCTGCGGATGCTGCTCGCCGAGGCGTGAGCGGCACTGGTACGGGTCGCTCCACCACCGTCGTCAGCTCCATCCGCCGGCCCTCGGCCGCCGACCGGAGCAGGGCGGTCATCGTGTCGAGTACGTGCAGCGCGACGTCGCCTCCGGCGCGCGGCGGACGCTCACCGTCGGCGGTGACAAGGTCGATCAGACCGACGCCCCGGGACGCCTCCGCGTAACCGGCCAGCGGTTCGACAACGCGCCATTCGGTGCCTCCGAGCGCGCAGAGCCGGACCGGCCCGTCGAAATTGTTCGGGTCGGGTACGGCGAGAGTGCCGGTCTCCCCGTGCACCTCGATCGGTGCGGCAGTCGTCGCGACCCCGTCGAAGCTCATGGTGATGGTGGAGAGAGCACCGTTGACGTGTTCGAGCACGCCTGTCACGTGGGTGTCCACCCCAACCGGAATCCGCTGGCCGAGACGCGGGCCCGAGCCGATGACGCGCTCGGGGCGCAGGCGGCTGACGGTTCCGCCCACCGCGTGAACCGGCCCGAGCAGGTGGATGAGCGTCGAGATGTAGTACGGCCCCATGTCCAGCAGCGGGCCGCCGCCCGGGGCGTAGTAGAAGTCGGGGTGGGGATGCCAGCGCTCGTGCCCCGGCGTGACCATGACGGCCGACGCGGACAACGGGCGGCCGATGAGCCCGCCGTCGATCGCCGCCCGCGCCGTCTGCGTACCGGTGCCCAGAACGGTGTCCGGCGCGCACCCGACGCGGACGCCGGCCGCCGCGGCGCGTTCGACGATCGAAAGGCCGTCCTCGAACGTCACGGCGAGCGGCTTCTCGACGTACACGTTCTTGCCCGCGTCGATCGCGCCGAGCGAGATCTCGGCGTGCGCCGCGGGGATGGTCAGGTTGAGCACCGTCTGCACGTCCGGGCGGGCGAGCAGACGCTCGACGGTCAACGCCTCGGCGTCGGGGATGGTGGCCGCCGCCGCAGCAGACCGGGCAGCGTCGAGGTCGGCCAGCGCGGCGATGCTCACCGCCGGGTGGTTCGCGAGTGTGTTCAGGTACGCGCGGGAGATGACCCCGAGACCTACGACGCCGACGCGGTGCGGGTCGCCCACACCATCCCCCTCTCGATGACGGTACGGACGCCCGGGTGCTCCAGCACGTCGAGGCTGTGCCCCGGGGTGGTCACGACGACGCGCCCGGCACCCCAGAGTCGGGTCCAGATCGCCGGCGAGGTGACCGGCCGGTGCCACGGATGCCACTCCTGCGTCGGGTGGGTCGTCACGGCCAGGACGTCGATGAGGTCGTCGTGCAGCACCCAGTACTGCTCGGTGACCAGGTCGAAGTCCTCGATTCCCGTGGTGATCGGGTGTTCCCGGCCGAGGTCGGTGATGCGCACGGTGTGCGGCAGGAAGTTGTCCTCCTCGCCACCGTGACGCTCGCACGGCTCCCGACCCGGGTGGGTCGCGAACTGGCCGCCCACCAGATGCAGGTACTCAGAGGACGCGCGGAACGAGTCCACGATGCCGCCGTGCCAGCCGGTGAACCCCGTACCGGCGATGACCGCCGCGCTGAGGCCCGCCGACTGCTCCGCGGTGATCTGCGACATCGTCATGCACTGCACGACGAGGTCGGTGCCGGCCATCTCGGCGGCGTCGGCGTAGATCTCCGTCGACTCCTCGACCCGTACGACATAACCACTTCGTTCGAGGAAGGGGATGAACAACTCCGTCGCCTCGACCGGCCGGTGCCCCTCCCAGCCGCCCCGGACCACCAACGCTCTCCGCTGCGCCACCCTCGCTCCCTCCGTGCCTGTCGAGAACCGACACCGTACTCGCGGTTGCCGCCTCGGACCATTGACGCGGAGTACGCTTCGGCCGTCGCAGCGGAAGACCCGCCCGGTGGGCGCCTGCTGGGTCGGGATACTCAGGACGGCCGAGTATCCGGCATCAGGCGCCCCACTCGAAGATCCAATAGCCTGGGGCGCGTGGTGACATTCCTGCGCCGATGGACGTTGCGCTTCGCGAGCTTCGCCCTGACCTGGCTCTACACGCTGTACCGGATCCATCCGGCGATGTGGCGGCTCACCGCGCGTCAGTATCGTCCGTACATGGGTCGCTTCGCCCGGCTGCACGCCTGGATGACCTGCCAGTTCGCCGCCATCGACGTGCCCGCGTACGGCCACTACCTCCGTGCCAACAACTGGCGGTTCCGGTGGTTCGACCTGTCGTCGTACCCGCCCACCGACAAGCGGTCCTACGTGCAGGCGTACCCGGAGGCGCAGCGTTGTTGGCACGGTGAGATCGAGATCGCCGGCAGTGTGGTCGACGAGTCGTCGGGCTCGTCCGGTCAGCCGTTCAACTGGATCCGCAGCCGCCGGGAGTTGCGCTCGGTCCACAAGAACCTGGCCGGCTACGCCACTATGGTGTTTCCGTCCAAGCGGCGGTTCGTCATCAATGCGTACTCGATGGGTGCCTGGGCCACCGGGACCAACACGGGCATCGCCATGTCCACGATCGCCATGGTGAAGAACACCGGACCGGACCTGCAGAAGATCGTCGACACCCTGCGGTACTTCGGGCCTGGCTTCGACTACATCGTCACCGCGTACCCGCCGTTCCTCAAGCATCTGCGCGACAAGCTCGACGCCGAGGACTTCCCGTGGGCTGAGTACCGCATCAGCGGCCTGGTCGGCGGTGAGGGGATGACCGAGGCGCTGCGCGACTATCTCCAGGAGCGGTTCGTCAAGGTGCGCTCCGGCTACGGGGCCAGCGACCTCACCATCGGCATCGCAGGTGAGACCGACTTCAGCGTCTGGGTCCGCCGGCGTCTGCGTACCGACGTCGCGCTGCGGACCGCCCTGCTGGGGGCCGACGAGCATCGGCTGCCGATGGTCTTCCAGTACAACCCGCTCGAGACGTACCTGGAGACCACCTCGGACCAGGAGGTGCTCTGCACGATCAACTCGACGGCGCTGCTCAGTCCCCGGGCCCGCTACAACATCGGCGACGAGGGCCGACTGGTCTCGTACCCGGACGTCGTGGCCGCCATCGCCGACCCCGAAGCGCGGGCCGAGGCGGAGCGCGCCTGGCAGGTCGACCGGATGCGGCTGCCGTTGCTGTTCCTGTACGGCCGCAAGGACAGCACGATCTCGTACATGGGCGCCAACATCTACCCGCAGGACGTCGAGTACGGCCTCTACACAGGCAATGCGCAGGCGCACCTGCTGCAGAGCTTCTGCCTGGAGTTGACCGAGCAGGCCGACCTGGAGAGCCGGCCGGTCGTCCACCTGCAACTTCGCGAGCACCTGGCGCTCGACCCCGACCAGCGTCGAAGCCTTGTGGACACCTGTCGCGCCGGGGTCCTGCGTCACCTCGCCGAGGTCAGCCGCGACTTCGCCGAGTCCCTCGCCGAGGATCCGTCCGCCGCCGACCTGCGGGTGGAGGTCCACGAGTTCGGCACCGGCCCGTTCGCCGACGCCGCCTCTAAGATCAAGAACGTGTACCTGGTGAAGGGCGTGACGGTGTGAGGACCAGCGACTTCTCGGCCGCGCCGCCGGTGGGCCAGGCGACGGCGATGTTCGTCGGCGCCACCCGTTACCGCGGGCCGCGCTCGATCCTCACGCTCACCCGTGTGTGGTTCAAGATGGTGCGGCAGATGAAGCGGATGGACGGCTACCGCTGGCACACCGTGTATTACCAGTTCCCCTTCACTCTCGGCACCATCGCCTTCTTCAGCGACCGCGACGCGCTGCTGAAGTTCGCCCGCAGCCGCCACCACCGCGACCTCATGTGCTGGGTGACCGATCACGGCACGAAGAACGCGACAGGCGGCTACATCCGCCTGTACAACGCCGAGCCCCAGGGCTACAGCAACGGCATCTGGCGGGCCGAGTCCGACGGCATGGCACACATACCGACCTTCACCCCGCTGTCCACCGAGACGTCCGGCCCGACGGTGCATCGCGGATGAGACTGGTTCCCGTGCAGTCGAGGGCAGACCTGCGGACGTTCGTCGACTTCCCGCTCCGGCTCCACCCGACCGACAGGTACGTGCCCCTGCTGTCATCGGTCATCGCGAACCACCGCCGCAGTGCCGAGCTGTTCCTGGTGCGCGATCGACACGGCGCCGTCGTGGGACGCACGAGCATGCACCGCAGCGCGGCCTTCGACGCCAAGGTGGGGCCTCGGCAGTTGTTCGGGCACACCGAGTTCGTCGATGACGACGACGTCTTCGCCGCCATCATGGACGGCGTCGAGGCCAGGGCCGGCGGCCGACCGATCTTCGGCCCGGTGGCGCTGCTGCCCAACCAGACCGGCGGGGTGATCACCTCCGGTTTCGCCGACCGCGGCTTCGTGGACTCCGCGTGGAACCCCGCCTACTACCCGACGGTGTACGAGCGGCACGGCTTCCACCGTCGCTTCGAGGCGGACACCTGGCTTGTCGACCTCGACGGTACGGCCGCCGCCGACCCCGATCACGGGTTCGCCTTCGACGACGCCCGGATCGCCGCCGAACAGCTCGTCATCCGGTACGGCTCCCGGTGGCGCCTGCGCAGTCAACTGCCGATCCTGCGGCAGATGCTCAACGCGAGCTTCGCCCAGCTCGGCTACTACACCACCATCTCCGCCGAGCAGTTGGCGGAGCAGACGGACGGCCTCGCCTTCCTGCTCGACGAGTCGCTGCTTCTCTGGTTGGAGAAGGCGGGCCGTCCCGTCGCGTTCGTCGTCACAGTGCCGGACATCTCCGAGTACCTCATGAGCATCGGCGGCCGGCTCGGCGTCACCAACCAGGTCCGCCTCCTCGCCACCCGCAACCGGTACCGTCGTGACGCCGTCCTCATCATCAAGGGCACGGTGCCCGACGAGCAGGGCAAGGGGTACCTGACGCTGCTGTCCCGGGAACTGCACCGCAACCTCGCCAGCAACGGGTACCGCACCTTGCGCAGCACCTTCGTCGAGCGGACGAACGACGCCTCGGCCGCCCAGTACCGGCGCGCGGGCGGACGGCCGCTGCACGGGTACACCTTCTACGAGAGGGCGGCGGCGTGAGCTGGGTGCAGCAGTTGCGGGCCAACGAGGCGATCTGCAACCGGGCACCGAGCGCGCACAACACGCAGCCGTGGCGACCGGAATACCACGCCGACAGGATCGTCATCGATGTCGACGCCGCCCGCAGCCTGCCCGACTCCGACCCGACCGGCCGCGATCTGGCCCTCGGCATCGGCGCCTTCGTGGAGACCTGCCTCATCGTCTCCGCCGAACTCGGTCTCTCCGTCGCCGCAGCCCCCGGCCCGCAACTGATCCCCGCGGCGAACCGCTACCGGACTCCCTTCACGATCGCCGACGTCGAGGCCCGCCGGGTCGCCCGTGGTCCCTACGAGCCCGGGTACGTCGACGCTGACGTCATCGCCGACCTGGAGCCAGGCATCGCGCACGTTCTGGCCCGGGATCTCGCACCGGATCTGGAGGTCGCCGACCGCTGGATGTTCGGCACGCCAGCCGTCGCTGTCGAGTTGCGTGACTGGCTGCGCCTCAGCCCACGCCATCCCCGGTACCACCTCGACGGGCTCACCGACCGGGCGCTCGCCCTGTCCCGCTCCGAAGCATGGGCCCTGTCCACAGCGCTTCGCGCGTACCGCGTCACCCGCCGGCTGGGCCTTGCGGCCCTGCTGGCCGCCAGCGGCCGCGGCCTGCTGCGTTACGACGGCAGCGTCCTGGTCCTGCTCGCCGACGGCGACGACCGCATCGCCGCGGGCAGGCGCCTTCTGCGGACGTGGCTGACCCTCGCCCGGTACGGCCTGGCGGTCCATCCGCTCAGCCAGCTCCTCGACTGCCCGGCGACGGCCGCTCGGCTCGCAGAGCGGGTGGGCGGCCAACCCCTCGCGGTGTTTCGCGTCGGTCACCCTCTCGCCGAGCCGGTCCGCTCAGCACGACGCATGTAGGAATCTTTCCTGCATCAATATTTAGTGGTATCTATTTCACACCGATCCTCCTAACCACCGGAGAGCGACGTGTGGAGATCCCGCCTGGCAACTCTCGCCCTGAGCCTGGCCACCGCCACGGCTGCCACCCTCACCCTGACAGCGCCCGCACAGGCTGCGCCCGCCGACCACTACGTCGCCCTCGGCGACTCCTACTCCTCCGGAGTGGGTGCCGGTAGCTACACCGCCGAAAGCGGTTCCTGTCAGCGCAGCACCAACGCCTACCCGGCGCTGTACGCCACCAACGTGCGACCCGCGTCGTACCGCTCGGTCGCCTGCTCCGGTGCCACCACCACCAGCGTGATCAACACGCAGCTCAGCGCGCTCAGCGCCACCACCACCCTGGTCAGCGTCACGGTCGGCGGAAACGACGTCGGCTTCGCCAACATCATGACCACCTGCGTGCTCTACGGGACCACCGACTGCGTGGCAGCCGTGCAGGCCGCCGAGAACAAGGCCCGCGCAGACCTCCCCGCCCTGCTGCGCGCCGTCTACAACGGAATCCGCACCCGCGCGCCCTCGGCCCGCGTGGTGGTCGTCGGCTACCCGGTCTTCTACCAACTGGGTACGACGTGTGTGGGGCTCAGCGCCACCTCCCGCGCGAAGATCAACGAGGGCATCAACCTGGTGGTTGACATCACCCGAAGCGCCGCCCTGGCCGCCGGCTTCACCTTCGCCGACGTACGGTCGAAGTTCGTCGGGCACCAGTTGTGCAGCTACGGCGAGAAGTGGTTGCACGCCTTGAATTTCGCGAACATCGGCGTCTCCTACCACCCGACTGCGGCAGGCCAGTCCGGCGGCTACTACCCGGTCTTCCGCTCCGTCGCCGGCTGACGCCGAGGGCGCCTGACCGGCCGGGCCTGTGGGTGCGGCTGATGAACCGCACCCACAGGCCTGACCGGATGGCGACGAGCCCGGTGAGCTGCCTCAGAGGGTGAAGACGAGGGTGGAGATGCTGCGGGCACCCACGTTGATGGTGGCCTGACCCCCGTTGACGGCTGTCGGCTGACTGGCGGCGTTGGCGTTCTGCGAGGTGAGGTAGTGCTCCGCACGGGTGACGTTCTGCGGAGCCTGGACCACCGCGTTGTTGACCGCACTGTTCGACCTGTTGAGGATCACCAGAGTGATCTTCCCGTCGCCCTGGAAGGCGGTCACCTCCAGCGGTGACGCCTTGGAGCTCTTGGTCAGGGCGACGCGCTGGTAGCCGGGGCGCACGTACTTCGCGTACTGCGAGAAGGCGTACCCGCGCTTGAGCGGAGCGCCCGCGACGGTCCCGTACGCGGACTCGCCGTCACCGATGAACGAGTAGTAGCGCTTGCCGTACCACCAGATGTAGGCGCTCCAGTTGGCCTCCATCGACTTGTGCACCGTACGCATGATGTCGTCGAGCGTCTCGTCCCAGACTGCCTGGTTGGCGGGGTTGCCCCAGATGTTGGAGCCGCTGCCGTCGGCCTCGTGGTGGTTCCACTCGGTCATCCACACCGGCTTGTTGTACTGCTCGGCCAGGGAGTACGGCCGCAGCCGGCCCGACTCCTCGGTGCCGTAGAGGTGCCCGCCGATGTAGCCGATGTTGTTGCGGGCTGTCGCGTCGTTCAGGGTCGGATCGGTGAAGTTGTAGTTCAGGTTCACCGCCTCGGCGACCATCAGCTTGGTGTTCTGCACCCTGGCGCCCTGGTCCCGGACGAACGTGCGCAGTTCGGTGCCGCTCCAGTCCATCGAGTCGTAGTCCGGGTGCCAGTCCGGCTCGTTCTGCACCGATGTCACGTCGATTGTCACACCCTGGCCACGCATGTACTGGACGTAGCTGTTCAGGTGATTGGCGTAGTCGTCGTAGTAGTCGGTCCTCAGCTTGCCGCCGTTGACCCGACTGTTGTTGGTCTTCCACGCCGCAGGTGCCGTCCACGGCGAGGCGAGGATCTTCACGTTCGACCCGGACGCCTTCGCCGTCTTCAACGAGTTCACGTGCGTCGCCCACTCACTGGACACCGGCGAGAGACCGGTACGCACTATCGACAGCCCCAACTGGTTGGGTCCCATCCCGACCAGAGTCTGCGTCTCGGCAGTCGACCACGCGCTACCCCAGATCGACTGGGCGGCACCGAATCCGTCGACCGTCTGGTACCTGGTGGCGCTGTTCACGGTGATGTCCGCCGGCCCGGTCGGCGGTGGGGTGGTCGGGGGCGGAGTGGTCGGCGGCGGGGTCGTCGGCGCGGGAGTCGTCGGCGCGGGAGTCGTCGGCGTCGTGCCGCCGGTGCAGGCCACCCCGTTCAGCGCGAAGCTGGTCGGAGCCGGGTTGCTGCCGGTCCACGAACCGTTGAAGCCGAACGACGCCGTCCCGTTGGTGGGGATGGCCCCGTTGTAGCTGACGTTGGTGGCGGTGACTGCCGCGCCGCTCTGGGTCACCGTCGCGTTCCACGCCTGCGTCACCGTCTGGCCGGCGCCGTAGGACCATGTCAACGTCCAACCCGACACCGCATCACCGTGATTGGTGATGACGACGTTGGCCCCGAAGCCTCCCTGCCACTGCGACGACACGGCGTAGTCGACCGAACAGCCGGCGGCAGCGGCCCCCGCCGGTAGGGCTGCCGCCACCGCCGTCGATGCCAAAAGGACGGCACCCGCCGACATCATGGCCATCGTGGTCCTTCTCGGTCTTCTCATCGACAATCTCCTAGGTGTTCGGGGCCGCCCGGATCAGAGGCGGGTACAGGTGAGGGACGGTCGTCGCCGTCAGTGACGGTGCGCCCCGATTGGCGTGGAGGCACCCAGCCGTCCAGGTCCTCGATGGAGACGTTCCGGGTGCTGCCGCCGGGTGCGTTACGCCCACCCCGGAGCTGGGCTGTGATGCTCTGCTGCGAGGAATCATCGTTAGCGCTAACAGGGCGGCCCGTCGCACCCGGCGCTGAAGTCGTCGATGTCTGGCGGCGTCCGTGCTCCCAGCCGGAGCGCCACCATGCCCGCATCGACTTTCGTGGATTGAAGGGCTTCTCGTCAAGATGCGGCGATGAGGTTTCGCGAAAGTGATTTCTTGCACCGCGCTGGCGTGGCACCGCCCGACCTCCGGCGCAGTGACAGCCGAGGGTCGCCGGCGGAGCAGCAGTGCACGAAATGTTGTCGCGAACATTTCAGTGGGGCTGGCTGGTAGGCGACTGCGGCGTACCGGCTGACCGGGCGGGGCCACGGTCCACCCGTAGAATTCGTTCGTGATCGATGAAGGCCACGGACGCCAATCCCGCAAGCCTTGGCGCGGTGACCTGCCCATCGCCACGATCGCCGAACTGGCCGGGGTCTCCCCACCGACGGTCTCCAAGGTCCTCAACGGTCGAGGTGGCGTGGGCGAGCAGACCCGACTGCGGGTGGAGGCGCTGCTACGCGACCACGGTTACCGCCGACGGCAGGCCAGCGGCGCGGCCCGCTGCATCGAGGTGGTCTTCCACCAGATGCTGCCCTCGATCGCCATGGAGATCCTTCGAGGTGTGCAGGAGGTTGCCGGCGCGAGGGACTACACGGTCGGCTTCAGCGATGTCCGGCGGCGCATACTCGCGGGCCAACAGTGGGTGGAGCCTCTGCTCATGCGCCAGCCGGCCGCCGTCATCACCGCGTTCTCCCTCATCACCGCCGATGACGGCAAGCGGTTCGCCGCAGGCGGCATACCGCTGGTCGCCATCGATCCGACAAGCGACCTCTCCCCCACGCCCGCGGTCGGGGCGAACAACTGGAGTGGTGCTCTCGCCGCCACCCGGCACCTTCTCGACCTCGGCCACCGGCGGATCGGTGTGATCACCGGGCCGGTCAACGACCTGTCCGCGCGGGCCCGCCTGGACGGCTTCCGCGCCGCGTTGGACTACGCAGGCGTGCCGTTCGACGAGACCCTCGAACGACGTGGCGTCTTCAGCTTCGACGACGGCAACGAACTCGGCGGTGAGCTGCTTGCCCAGGACGCACCGCCGAGCGCCGTCGTCTGCGGCAACGACCTACAGGCGTTGGGCCTCTACACCGCGGCCCGGGCTCGTGGCCTGCGGATTCCGGAGGATCTCAGCGTCACCGGCTTCGACGACATCGATCACGCGCCATGGCTGACCCCGCCCCTGACCACGGTACGACAGCCCTTCGGTGAGATCGGTGCCACCGCCGCCCGGCTGGCCCTGGCCCTTGCCGAGGGCGGTCGCCTGGCCCAGGAACGGTACGAACTCGGCACGACCCTCGTCGTCCGTGGCAGCACCGCACCGCCGGCCGCCCGATGATCCGGTGATCAGTCCGGCAGGTCGGCGACCCGGGTCGACAGTTTGCGCAGCACCGCGAGTTCGTCCGGGCTCAGATGATCGAGGAAGCGCGCTCGTACGGACCGAAGGTGGTGCGGGGCGGCTTCGTCCAGAACCGTCAAGCCTTCATCGGTCAGGTGCAGGATGCAGCCTCGGGCGTCCTGTGGGTCGGGCTCCTTGTCGATGAGTCCCCGAGCCTGCATGCGGGCCGCGTGGTGGGACAGCCGGCTGCGTGACCACTCCATCTTGGCGGCGAGGTCCTTGAGCGCCCAGCGCCGGTTCGGCTTCTCAGAGAGAGTGCTCAGCACCTCGTAGTCGGCCGGCGACAGACCAGAGTCGCGGGCCAGGTCCCGGCTGAGCCGCGCCGGCAGCGCTGTCAACAGTCGCCGGAAAGCGCGCCACGCGTGTTCCTCGTCCTTGCTGAGCCAGGGGGTGTCCACCTGGCCACAGTACTACTCGTTGACATGTCATAGAAACCTCGGCTAGCTTCTGTGACATGTCAACGAATACAGCGGCCGCATCCCTGCACGTACTGGTCATCGTCGCGAGCACCCGCCCCGGACGGCTGGGCCCGGCGATCGCCGACTGGTTCGTCCAGGCGACCCTTCCGGCAGCCTCTTCCACCGGGGTCACTCTCGACATCGCGGACCTGGCCGACATCGGGCTGCCGCTGCTCGACGAGCCCGAGCACCCCTCCAGCGGCGTGTACGCGCACGAGCACACCCGGGCGTGGAGCCGACAGGTTGCCGCCGCTGATGCGTTCGTCGTGGTGACGCCCGAATACAACTACGCAATGCCTGCGGCGTTGAAGAACGCCTTCGATTTCCTCTACCACGAGTGGGCGTGGAAGCCGGTGGCGTTCGTCAGCTACGGCAACACCTCGGCCGGCACCCGCTCCGTGCAGATGGCCAAGCAGGTCGTCACCACTTTGAAGATGATGCCCGTCGGCGCCACCGTCGCTCTGCGCATCGCCGATAGCACCAGCAACGGTCAGGTGCTGCGATCGGCAGGACTCGACGAGACCGCCCGCAGAATGCTGCTTGAACTGACCCGGGTGGCCTCAGCGATGCGGCCCCTGCGTACCGAACCCGAGAGTGAGGTCACCGGGCCTGTCGACGGGCTGAGGCTGACCACAGCCCAGCCCGACGACCTGGCCGAACTGCTCGTGCTCCAGCGGTGCTGCTGGGTGCAGGAGGCCCTCGCGAACGACACCCTCGACCTGGCGCCGCTGCGGGAAACGCTCGACGAACTGCGCGAGTCGATGTCGACCTGGCACCTGTGGTGCGTACGGCGGCATGGGCGCCTCGTGGCAGCGGTGCGGGCGCGGGCGCGTGAGCGCGCGTGGCTGATCGGCCGCCTCATGGTCGCTCCCGACCAGGCCGGCAGCGGCATCGGCACCTGGCTCCTCTCACACGTCGAGCAGCAGGCCCCCCAGGAGGCCGCGCACTACGAACTGTTCACCGGCCGCCGCAGCACCCGCAACATCAAGCTGTACGAACGCGCCGGCTATGCCCTCTCCCCCGCTGAAGGCACCCCGCACGACGCCGTCCGCCTCACGAAACAGCGGCAACCGGTCGCCCGTCTCGGGTGAGGTGGCATCGGCGCTCCGGGCAAGGTGGGCTCTGCCCACGGCGGAATGTATTGCGGCCAGAGATGACGGTTGGAGAGGCTAAGGAGGTGCCTGAACTCATGGACATCATGGTCGGAAACGTGCGCCTCTCATTGCGGCTGTGGCCTGCCGTCGACGAGGACAAGCCGCCCACCCTGCTGCTCCACGCCATGGGCATGACCACAGGCGACTGGGATGTGATCGCCTCGGGCCTTCGTGTAGACCGCAGCGTGTACGCCGTTGACCTGCGGGGCCACGGTGCCAGTGACTGGCCCGGCACGTACACGATGGATCTGTTCGCACACGATGTCATCGGCGTCCTCGACCGGTTGGACATCGGCGCGGTGGACCTGGTCGGTCACTCCCTCGGCGGCTTGGTGGCCTGCCGGGTCACCGCCGAACGGCCGGGGCTCGTCCGAAAACTCGTCCTTGAGGACATCGGATTCCTCCACCCCCGACCGCCGCGGCTTCCCGAGCGGCCCGCAGGGGATCTGCCGTTCGACTGGCACATGGTCGAGCAGATCCGGCCACAGATCGACGACCCGGATCCGGGATGGGCCGACATCGTCGCCCGGATCACGGCACCAGCGCTGCTCATCGCCGGCGGTGCCACCAGCCCTGTCCCCCAGCAGCACATCGCCGAGCTCGCCGATCGCCTGGCCGACGCGCGGCTGACGACGATCGCGGCAGGCCACCTGATTCACGAGGCTGCTCCAGCCGAGTACCTCAGGACGCTGACCGCCTTCCTCACCGCCTGATCGACGCCATCCGCCCTTGTCGCCGGTCAGGCAAGCGGCTCAAGGCCCTTTGTTCGCGCCGTTGGGATGGTAACCGCGTCCACCGAGGGCTGATGTGTGCTACATGAGCGGCGTCTACTCTTCGTCACGAGATCGAACAACTTCGCCTGCAGCTACGTCGTCTCTTCTCCGTCGGCGGCGATCGACTACCCGTACCGAAACTCGAACTCGGGTAAGACTGCGATCACACATTCACGATCATGCCGAGAGAGTTGTCGCCTCCGCAGACGGTCGCGGGCAACTGCCGAAACTGCCGGCAGTTGCCCGTGACCACGTTGTGCCATCCCGGAGCCGAGCGACGGTAGAGAGCCGCCCGTGGTGTCCGGTGCTGGGTGTTACGGCTGGAGCGCCTTGGCCGCAGGGGTCCAGGTCGACTCGTCATTGACGTCGGCGACCGTGATCCCCTTGGCGATCTTCTCCAGCTCGGACTGCGACAGGGCGTTGCCGAGGCCACCGGTGCTGACCTGGACGACGACCTTTCCGTCTGCGCTCCACACGTTGCAGAAGCCGCCGACTTCGGGGCCGCCGCCGTCGCCGACAGGCCGGTTGGAGGCGTTGTGGCACTTCGTCGTACCGGGCTCCGGCGACTGGTTCGAGCTGGTGCTCGGCGTGACGAAGATGTGGAACCCGTCCTTGATGGTGCCCTCGCCCTGGTCGTACGGTGCGGTCAGGCCCGAGAGGGGCGCGGCCGGCTTGGTGTACGTCGCGCCGCCGTAGTCACCGGCGCGGGCCGTGGCGATGCCGCTGAGACCGGGCAGGGCGTGCGTGCCGATCTGCAGCGGCTTGTAGCCCCGCGGCACGTAGCCCACCGTGAACGGCACCGGGGCGGGCGTCGGACGGCTGGGCTTCAGGCCCTCGACCAGGCCGCCCAGGTCCTCGAAGCTCGGGGCGGCCTCGTCGGTGGAGACCGACGTGACGGCGGCCCAGGCATTGTCGGCGTACTCCCAGGCGAACAGCTTGTTTCGCGGGTCCAACTCGTTCTGCGGATCGAGGCCGACCGGCAGTGTCGCCTGCACGGCCCTGCGCCCGGCCACTGTGACGTTCCTGCCGTCCTTGATCCCGGCGGGGTCGAAGGCGCCCGGCCGGTAGACGGTCAGGTACGCCCACAGGCTCGGCTTCCCCCCGGCCTTCTTCTTCTGCTCGATGGTGTCGCCCTGAGCATCGGCCTCCTCTTTCGTGAGGGGCTTGTCGTTCGAGGTGTGGCCGTCGGAGTAGACGGAGGCGATCTGGTATGCGGTGGACACCACGATCGGGTCCTGCACGTGCAGGGTGCCCGCGTCGTACCCCTTGAAGGTGAAGGTGAACGGCGCGGCATCGGACCACTCGGCCGCGCCGTTCCCGGACGCCGCCGTCCCCGCCGGGGCCGGGGCCGGGGTGCCCTGCTCGGCGCCCAGGACCGGCAGCAGGAACGCGCCGGCGACCGCGACCACGACGAGACCGGCCGCGCCGGCCGACGCGAACCCGGCGCGACGACGCCGCTCGGCCCGCCGGCCCGCCAGGATGATGTCGTCGACGGTACGGGCCGTCGGTGGCTCGTCGCCGGTCACGGCGTCCACCAGGTCATGCAATTGCATTGGTCCACTCCTCCATCGGGTTCCCGTTGAGATTGATGCGCTCGGCGGCCAGTGACTCGCGCAGCTTCGCCAGGCCCCGGGAGACCTGGCTCTTGGCCGTGCCCACAGTGCAGTTGAGGACGCCGGCCGTGTCCTCCAGGCTCAGACCCAGGTAGTGCCGCAGCACGACCGCTGCCCGCTGCCGGGCCGGCACGGCGTCGAGCGCGGCCCGCAGGCGCATCCGCTCGTCGGCCGCACTGACCGGGTCCCCTACTGTGACCTCCGGCATGGCGTCCCCTGCCGACCGCTCGCGCCGCCAGGGCCGCCGGGTCTCGTCGATCGCTGCCCGATAGACCATCGTCTTTACGTAGAGATCGGGCCGCTCCAGCTTCCGCCAGCGCGGGTAGAGCTTGATGAGCGCGTTGGCCACGGCGTCCTCTGCCGTGTGCCAGTCGCCGCAGGTCACATACGCCAGCTTGCGCAGCGACGTCATCTCTGACGTCACGAACTCGCGGAATGCCTGCTCGTCTTCGGCTTTCACGTCGATTGCCTCCCCTGTGACGGAGGTAGAACGGAGCCACCCACCCCAGGAGTTGCACGGCCCGGAGAAGTAGTTGTGTGATCACCCCCCGGTTGCACGCACACGTCTATCTCGGTACAGCCCGGAACCACGCCTCCCGGTCGTCCGGGTCGGGTCCGCGCCGGGGCAGCGTCGGCGGTTCCTCACCGGTGACGGGCGCGTAGTGGTCGAAGGTGGTGGTCAGGACCGCCTCGCCGCCGGTGAGGTCGGGAAGAGCGGCGACGACCCCCGGAACCCGTGCGGACGGCAGCGTGCCACTCACCTCCAGGTAACCGCCGGTGACGGCGGTCTCGTGGACGACCGCTCCGAGCCGGCCGAGCAGCGCCAGCACCTTCTCCACCGCGGACTGGGGAAGGTTGACGTCGAACCGTTCGATCGGCTGGCACACCCGGGTACCGGCCTGGCGCAGCGCCGCGGCGACCACCACCGGGGCGAGATTGCGGAAGTCCGCCGCCACTGTCGAGATCGACTTGTCGAACTTCTGGTGCGGCCTGCTCTGTCGGGGCCAGTACCGGGAGGCCGTCATCGTGACCGCGCAGTCGGTGACCGGCCAGCCGTACCGACCCTGCCGCAGCGCGGCCCGCACGCCCTCCTCCGTGGCGGCGACGAACGCCGGAGGCAACCGCCCGGGCTCTACACCGGGGCGGAACTCGACGCCGTGCCCGACCGGGGCGGCCTCGATGCGCAAACCCAACCCGGCCAGGTAAGGGTTGCCGCGTTCCTGCACCCGCTCCTCGGCGGCGCCTGCGCCGACGACCCGTTCGATGCAGGCGGTCAGCGTGCCGGAGAACCGAACCCGGACGCCGTACCGGTCCTCCATGAGGGCGGCCAGCACCTCCTTCTGGACCTCGCCGTGCAGGCGGACCACCGCCTCCGCCCGCTGCTCGTCGAGGCGCAGGTCCACCAGCGGGTCCTCGTCGGCCAGTTCGGCCAACCCTGCGAACATCGCCAGGCGCTGCTCCGGCTCCACCGGCTCGACGACCGCCTGCCGGGTCGGCGGAGGGAACCGGTAGCCGTGCCGCCGCGGCGGCTCTCCGATGTGCTGGCCGATCCGGGCCGACACGCCGCGTACCGCAGCGATCTGACCGGCGGACACCGAGGAGCGCACCAGCGCACCCTCGGGCTCGATGACCGCGATCTGGGTCACCGGCTGCGGGCGGCTCTCGCCGAGCCGCACCCGATCGCGTACGCGCAGACGCCCGGACCACAGCCGCAGCCAGACACGCCTGCCGTGCCCGTCCCGGTCGACGGCGAAGACCGTGCCCGCCAGGGGGCCGTCCGGCGCCTCTCCGTACGGCAGCAGGTCAGCCAAGATGTCGCACAGCTGGCGTACCCCGGCCCCGGTGATCGCCGAGCCGCACGCCGCCGGGATCAGTTCGGCGCGGCCCACCGCGCGTCGAAGCGCCCGCCGGACGTCGCGGACGCGTACCTGCTGATCGGTCAGCCACCGCGCCGCCACCGCGTCGTCGGCCTCCGCCACCTCCGCCACGACCGGTTCGGCGTCGAGGCTCACGGCCCGCACCCGGGCCTCGCGACCGCCCTGGCCGGCGACCGTGGTGAGCAGGACCGGACGCGCCCCGAGCCGCTGGCGCACCTGGGCCAACACCCGGACGACGTCGGCGCCCCGGCGGTCCACCTTGTTGAGGAAGATCACCGTTGGCACGCCGATACGACGCAGCGCCCGCCAGATGGCGACGGTCTGTGGCTGGACCCCCTCCACACTCGACACCACGAGCACGGCGGCGTCCAGCACTGCCAGCGAACGCTCGACCTCCGCGATGAAATCGGGGTGGCCGGGGGTGTCCAGCAGGTTGATGCGCAGGTCACCGACCGTGATCGACGTGACGGCCGCCCGGATGGTGATGCCACGCCGACGTTCCAGCTCCATCGAGTCGGTCCGCGTCGTGCCGGCGTCGACGCTGCCGAGCTGGGACACGGCGCCCGCCTCGTAGAGCAGGCGCTCGGTCAGGCTGGTCTTTCCAGCGTCAACATGGGCGACGATTCCGAGGTTCAACAAGGCCAAGGCAGAGCTCCACGGTAGGACGGGAAAGGGTCCGAAGCGTGGAAGCTGCTCGCATTGGCACTCCTCGTTCTGATGGTGGTGGCGGGCGTTCGCCGCCTGGTGCAGTCCTACCTTGCACGCCCGCCGCGACCTGCACCACCGAATTCGGGCAGCTTCGAGCGACCCGGCCTCCGCTCATCCCACAGTCTCGACAACCCGACCGTGTCGACCGACGCCCTGGTCGGTCCGCCGGTCGTACGCGTAGCTGAGCTGCTCGTCCCGCGGGCGCCTGCGACGCTCACCATCGACCTGGGTCACCGGCCCCGTCCACCGCGGTTGGTGTAAAGCGTTGCACGAACGCGTGATACACGGGTGTGCCCGGCAGGCCGTCGCGGATCGCGAACACCACGTGGTCGAACCGGTCGACCACCTGGAGCGCCTCGGCGAACGCGTCGGCAACCGTCGCGGGATCGTTGCGGAAAACCCCGCACCCCCATGCGCCCAACACGACTGTTCGGCGCCCGTGCGCGGCCGCGACCTCCAACACCCGCCGCGCACGCCGGGCCAGCACCACCGGCACGTCCGCGGTGTGCTCGGGCTGGTTCCGGACGATCGCGCCGAGGTTCGGCGCCGCAGCGGTCAGAAACGACGTCGTGTACGGCTGGTCGAGCAGGTTGCCCTTGTCGTCCCGGAACACCGGCACATCCGGCGAGTAGATGACCCGGTCGCTGTACCGCAGATCCCGTTGCCCGCGGTGGAAGGCATAGAAGTCCGGCGCGGCAACGAGACACGGGTACAGCGCCGACGCGCGGGCGACACTCTCCTCCTGCGCCTTCGCCCCGCCGAGGAACCCGCCACCCGGGTTCTTCGCCGACGCGAACACCAGACACGCCGCATCGGACCCAACCCGGTGGGCCGCCTGCAACGTCGACTCGTACGTCACCTCCACCGTGCCGGCACCGGGCTCCGCGCTTCCCAGTGCGAGCACATCGTCCGGTAGGTGATGACGGGTGCCGGCGATCGCGGCACGTACCGCCCCGCCGAGGACGACCTCGTCCCCGGCGTCATTGCGATAGCGCCCCGACTCCGCGATCGCCACCGTCTGCCGGGCGATCTCGCGTAGACGACCGCTCACCGGTGCACCGGGAGGACTTGAAGGTGAAAGGCACGCATAGCCAGCAGGCTAGGCAGGCAGTACGCCAGCGACAAGCAGTTTCCCCACCATGCTCCAACGCTCCGGGCCAGCAGCCCGGCCTGCGGAGTGCGGGCCGACCTTCTAACCGCGCCCGTCCGAGGGCTGCTCTTTCGTGAGGTGGAGCAGCCAGCCCTCACCGGTGCGGATGAGCGCGTACCGCCGACGACCGGTGCGGCCGTTCAACGTGAACAGCATTCGACGCTCGGTGCGGTCGTGCTCCTCCCAGGTGCCGATGTCGGCGATCGACTTGTCGGCGTCCTCGTAGGTGAGGTGATCGAGGTGGTGGTCGGGCACGGCGATCGCGAGCCGGTTGTCGTCGGGGCTGTCCGGCAGGCCGCGGGGCACCGCCCAGGAGCGCAGCACACCGCCCTCCTCAAGCCGCAGGTCGAAGTGCGGGCGGGGCTTGCGGTGGTGGTGCAGGACGAACGCGGGTTCCACAGGCACCATTGTCCGCACCTGCCGGCCCCACCGCCCGCCGATCGACGCGGATGCCCGAAGGGCCGGCGGATGGTTGGCCGCCGGCCCTTCGGAGAGGTCATCACCGTCCGTAGAGCTCGAATTCGTAGAGCGAGAACCCGTACGAGGTGGCCCGGCTGACCCCGTACACCCGCACGTAGCGGGCGGTGACCGGGGCGAAGGTGACGTTGTCGACGCCGCCGTTGCCGGTGGTGGTGGCGAACACCGGCGTCCAGGAGCTGCCGTCGCCGGAGACCTCGATCCGATATGCGGTGCCGTAGGCGGCCTCCCACCGCAGCACGGCCCGGCTGACCGTCCGGGCCGCCCCGAGGTCCACCTGGAGCCACTGGTTGTCGTTGTAACTGCTGGCCCACCGGCTGCCGAGGCTGCCGTCGACCGCCTTGGCCGGGGTGTTGCTGGTCAGGAACTGGGTGCTCGACGCGGTGGCCGGCCGTCCCTGCGCCAGGTTGGTGATGTTGTCGCCGCGCCGCGCCGGGAACGAGACGACCTGCTGGTAGGTGGGACGGTTCTGCCAGGCGATCACCGGGTGGGTGATGCCGCCGAGCCCGGAGTGGGCGATGGAGTCGGCGCACCACTGGTCGCCGGCTCCGCAGGACGAGTCACCCGGGTAGACAGTCGTGGCCGGCGCCGCCGCGGCGCTGCCGAGGGTGTCGAGCAGCACCTGCCGGCACGCGCCGAGGTTGCCGTTGCCGCAGTACGCGCGCCCCGGCCCGCCGGCGACGGGGTCGCCGAGCACGGTCCGCACGTCCTTGTCGACGTAGCCCCACCAGCCGTACTGGAACGCCGAGCCCTTGTGCGCCTGCCCCTGCGGCGCCCAGCTCACTGTGCCGTCGCGGCCTCCGTTCTGGCCGCCCGACGGCGCCTCGTTGACCTCGATGGCGTCGACGAGCGCGGCGTAGAGGTCCGGCCCGAGGCCGGGGCGGAACTGCGCCGAGGCGAGCAGCGGCCACCAGGCGTCGAAGATCCGGATGGCGTCGGCGTGCTGGTAGATCTTCGAGCCGGCGGACGTCTCCACCCGGCGCGCGCCGGCCTGCTGCCACGCCCGCAGCTTGCCGATCGCGTCGGCGAGCGCCGGATCGGTGACAGGCGTGCTGTCCAACACCCGCAGCAGGTTCCCGAGAACCTGCTGGCCGCGCAGGTCGGTCACCGCCGCGTCGGCCGTGATCTTGACGACGTCGGCGCGGCCGAGCTTGCGTTGGGCGATCGCGGCGCGCACCGGGCCGTCGAGCAACTGACCCCGGTGTACGGAGCCGAAGCTGAAGTTGCCGTCGGCCGCCCCGAAGTCCCGCGCCTGCTTGTTGTTCCAGCTGACGTAGTAGTCCTGGTTCACCGACTGCGGGTGGGCCGACGTCGGGATGTAGGTGGCGTCGTTGGTGTCCGGGTTCCAGCCTGTCCACTCGTACGCCGGTTCGGCCTTCGCCGGAAGGTTCGGGTCGAGCCCGGACGGGCGGACCGGGTTCGAGCCGGAGTTGAAGTACGCCGCCTCGGTCGAGTTGACGTAGAACCAGTTGAACGCGTACCCGACGTTGGCGGCGGAGGCCTGGAACGCCGCAGCGCTGCCCATCGCCGACGGGTCGTTGTACGCCTGGAAGCCGATCGCCGACTCGGCCTCGTGCCGGTAGGTCGAGCGCAGCTTGGTGAACGCCGTCGGCTTCCCGTCCACCATGCCCCGGTAGGCCACCAGTCCGTACTTGGTGCGCAGTGCGCGCAGCGTGTACGCGCCGGCCGGTGTGGAGTCGGCAAGCGTCGGCGACCAGGAGTTGCGCTTCTCCAGCACCTCCATCGCGAGGCACTGGCCGCGGTAGAGGTAGCGGTTGGAGCGCAGCGTCGCGGCGCTGCCGTCGGTGGTGCACAGCGGCACGGCGTACGTGTCGGTCAGGTCCTGGGACGCGGAGGTGGCGCTCCAGGCGTAGTCCTGACCACGACCGAGCAACACGTACAGGTTCAGTCCGGCGAACGCGGCGCCACGCGCGCTGATCCCCGGCCCCTGGAGTTCCTGGAGCATGAGCAGCTGCGGGGCGAAGTAGCCGGTCTGCGGGCCGAACACGGCGACGGGGTTGCCGGTGGTGGTGTGACTTCCGGAGACCACCACCGCGTTGGACATGCCGTGCGCGCGCAGGTTGGACAGGCCGCCGAGCAGTTCGTTTGTGGCTTTACTGGCACCGGCGCGGGCGGCGGCCCCGCCGGTGGCGTCGTACGCGAGGGGTTCGGCGACGACAGTGCCGGCGTCGGGGAGCACCGCGCTTGTCGCGCCCGGCGGTGTCGCGCCGTACGGGAAGCTCTGCCCGTTGTGCAGCGTGAGCACGGTCTCCGGGTCGTTCTGCGAGCGGAACCCCTGCCAGACCCGGTCGCCCTCGGTGGCGCCGTACTTGGCCCGGGCGGCCACGCGGACCAGCGCGGACTGGATCTCGCTGCCGCCGCCACCGCCGAAGAGCCCACCAACGACACCGGCGGTGGCGATCAGATCGGTCATTGTGAAGTGCGTCGGCTTGCCAGCCCCGGTCAGCACGTACTCGCCGGGGTAGTTGTCGTCGGCGATCGACTTGTCGATGTAGGCGTTGATGCCGGCGATGTAGTCGACCACGTCGGTGTAGAGCTGCTGGCCCCTGGCGCCCTTGAGGCGCAGCGCGTCCACCTGCGCCTGGAGGTCCGCCTCCGAGTAGGGCGAGTTGGCCCAGATGCTCTGCTCCAACTCACGGTTGCCCGGCGCGCCGCCGGCGAACGAGGTGAGCGTGCCGCGACCGGCGTGGCGCAGCAGGTCCATCACCCACAGCCGGTCCTGGGCCCCGGCGTAGCCGGCGCCGAACATGGTGCCGGCGCGGGTGGTGCCGGTGACATGCGGAACTCCTGTGGCCTTGTCTCGAACGATCGTGACGTCCGACCGCGGTGAGACGGTGCTCTCGACCTGCGCGGCGGGGACACCGAACGAGGCGTCGTTGAAGAAGTGGGCGATCTGCTCGTCGGTGAGCCCGGCGTAGTTGTAGACGAGGTTCGCGTACTCGTCGAGCTGGTCGCTGGAATGCGCCGGGCGGGTGCCGAGCGCCTGGTGGGCCAGGATGGCGACAAGCGTGGCGTTACCGTTCTGCCCGGGCGGCAGGATGTCGGCGCACTGGCCGAGGCAGTAGTCGTCGGGGGTGAAGGTGCTGGCGGCGAGCGCCGGTGACGGCGGGGTGGCGACCGTCAGGACGCTCGCGGTCAGGACGGCGGCGGTAAGGGCCGCGAGCCGAGCACGAAGGGCGGGTCTGAGCATGGGGTCCTCCGGGGACGCGGAGTCGGGCCGTTCGTCACGCCCGGCTGCCGGTGCCGACCTCTCGCCCTCCGCGCCCGGGCGTTCCACCCGGAGGTGAGAATGACTCACGTCGATTCGAGCAATGATCGACGCAGGACCGCCGCCCGGGATAGCCGTCGTTCACCAGGCGCCAATGCCGACGTTTCGCCGTCTACCGCAACCGGCGTCGAGCACGACGGGAGTGGCGTAGGTGCCGCCCAGCCGGCGGGCCGGAGGCCGGAGCGTTGCCGCGAGGTCCAAAGTGGTCAGAGTCAAGGGCTCTGGACCCGGTTCGGCACCAACCACCTCGGCCACTCCGCACTCCCCCAACTTCCCGCTTCTGTAAACAATCCTTGATATTAGCCTTCACGAACGTCAATATATGGAGGTCGCGGGACGCCGAAGCCTGGGGAGTTGGCCATGAGAAGCCGTCGGATTTTCGCAGTGGCAGCCGGGGCGGCGATGACCCTCACGGCCGCCGTCGCCTTCGTCCCCAGCAGCATGGCGGCCGTGTCCTCGGCCAACGCCGTCGCGATGGTCGCCTGCACCGCCCCGGCGTGGGCCGAGGGCAACACCTACCAGACGGGCGCCCAGGTCACCTACGGCGGCCGGCTCTACCAGGCACTTGTCACCCACACCGCGCACCCCGGCGCCGGCTGGAACCCCGCCGCGACCCCGTCGCTGTGGCGTGACCTGGGCGCATGCTCGGGAACCACACCGCCACCCACCACGCCGCCACCGACGACCGCGCCACCGACGACTCCCCCGCCCACCACGCCGCCACCGACCACGCCTCCCCCCACCACGCCGCCACCCACGGGTGGGACCTGCGCGGTGAAGTCACGGCCCACCGGCAAGGTGTTGCAGGGCTACTGGGAGAACTGGGACGGCGCCTCCAACGGCGTCCACCCCGGCCTCGGCTGGATCCCCATCACCGACAGCCGGCTGAACCAGCACGGCTACAACGTGATCAACGCGGCGTTCCCGGTGATCCGCTCGGATGGCACGGTCCTCTGGGAGAACGGCATGGACGCTGGCGTGAAGGTGGCCACCCCGGCCGAGATGTGCCAGGCCAAAGCCGCCGGCGCCACCATCCTGATGTCGATCGGCGGGGCCGCCGCGGGCATCGACCTGAGCTCCACCGCGGTCGCCGACCGGTTCATCGCGACGATCGTGCCGGTCCTGACGGCCTACCACTTCGACGGCATCGACATCGACATCGAGACCGGCCTGACCGGCAGTGGCAACATCAACACCCTGTCGACGTCGCAGGCCAACCTGATCCGGATCATCGACGGCGTGCTGGCCCGGATGCCGTCGAACTTCGGCCTGACCATGGCACCGGAGACGGCCTACGTCACCGGCGGCAGCGTGGTCTACGGCTCGATTTGGGGCTCGTACCTGCCGATCATCAAGAAGTACGTGGACAACGGCCGCCTCTGGTGGCTGAACATGCAGTACTACAACGGCAGCATGTACGGCTGCGCCGGCGACTCGTACCCGGCCGGCACCGTGCAGGGCTTCACCGTGCAGACGCAGTGCCTCAACAACGGCCTCACCATCCAGGGCACCACCATCCGCGTGCCGTACGACAAGCAGGTCCCGGGTTTGCCCGCGCAGATCGGGGCGGGCGGCGGCTACATGTCGACGTCTTTGGTCACGCAGGCATGGAACTCCGTGCCCGGCCTCAAGGGCCTGATGACCTGGTCGGCGAACTGGGACGGGTCGAAGGGGTGGACCTTCGGCGACAACGTGAAGCGCCTGCAGGGCCGCTGACGGGTGATGGTGCCGGCGTACCGGTGGCATTCGAGCCGGCCGCCGGTCAGTGCGAGCCAGATCGGCCGCGCCGGGCCCGCAGCCACACCCGCAACGCCACGCCGGCGACGATCAGGGTCAGAAGGGCCCACTCGCCGATGCCCAGTTCCCGCTCCAGATAGCGGTAGGAGGCGCCGCCCAGGTAGCCCAGCAGCGCCACGGCTGTCGACCACACCAGCCCGCCGGCCAGGTTCGCCCGGAGGAACACCGGCCAGTGCATCCCACCCGCGCCGGCGATCATGGGGACCACGCCCCACAGCGGCAGCGCACCACCGTGGGCCACCAGACCACCGATCAGGATCGCCGTCTCCCTCGGTACGACCAGCCCGAGACATCTGCCCCCGTGATCCTGGTCTGCCTCGCGACGTTCTGGCTCCCGGTGCCGCCGGGCTACCTGGCCTTTCGGCTCCTGGCCCGCCGCCGGCTGCTATGACCACCAGGCAGGCCCCCGAACGGAGGGGGCGTCGGGGCCCTCCATTACGGTGACGACGAACGGGGGTGGCCACGGTGCCGGAGGTGTCGCTACGAAGGGCGAGGGCTGTGCTCGTCGCGCTCTCCCTCGCCGCGTTCGCGTTCATCACGACCGAACTGCTGCCCGTCGGCCTGCTGACGCATATCGCACCCGACCTCGGCCGGTCCCGCTCGCAGATCGGTCTGCTGGTCAGCGGGTACGCCGTCGTGGTCGTACTGTCGTCAATACCGCTGACCCGACTGACCCAGCGGATCCCCCGGCGTCAACTGCTCGCCGTCACGATGCTCCTGTTCGCCGCCGCGAACGCCACCGCCGCGCTCGCGCCGACGTACACGGTGCTTGCCGGCTCCCGCCTCGTGACGGCCCTCGCTCAGGCGGTGTTCTGGTCCATCGCCACGGCGACCGTGGTCGGCCCCTTCCCGGTCGCGGTGCGCGGCCGAATGGTGGCGCTGTTCGCGACCGGCGCGACGCTCGCGCCGGTCCTCGGCGTACCCCTCGGGACCTGGCTCGGGCAGCAGGCCGGTTGGCGTGTCGCGTTCGCGGTGCTGGCCGGGGTCGGTCTGGCGATCGCCGCCGTGGTGTTCGTCCTCCTTCCCTCCTATCCCCCGGCCGCTGGCGGCGCCGCACAGGGCACCGCACCGCACGGGCGGCGCTTCGCCCTGTTGCTGATCGCGACCGCCCTCGGCATCGGCGGCTTCATGACCCTGCAGACCTACGTCACACCGTTCCTGCTCGACGTCAGCGGCTTCACCGACGCGGTGCTGGCGCCGCTGTTGTTCGTCTCCGGCGCGGCCGGCGTCGTCGGCACCCTTGTCGCGGCCCGCACCCTGGATGCTCGGCCGATCACCTCCCTGCTGACGCCGCTGGCCATCGGCACTGCCTCGCTGTTCGGCCTGTACGCGCTCGGCACGCTCCAGCCCGGCACTGTCGCGCTCCTCGCCGGGATCGGCCTCGCCTACGCGGCGTTCGCCTCCGCGGTGCAGAGCCGCATGCTGCAGCTGGCTCCGGGCAGCACCGACATCGCGTCGGCAGGCGTCAGCACCGCCTTCAACGCCGGCATCGCCGGCGGATCGCTGCTCGGCGGTGGCCTCCTGCCCACCATGGGGGCACGCCCGCTGGCACTCGCCGCCGGGGTGCTGACGCTTGCCGCCCTCGCCCTGCTCGCCTTGGACGCGCGCCGCAGCACCGCGTCGCCGGGCCAGCGCCGACCCGCCGACCGTCCTCCGACCAGCCCCGCACCTACGCGGCGGGTCACCCCGTCGACCTAGCGCGCGGAGCCCGGCCGTCGGAGCGCTGGAGCAAGACATCCACGCCTGCTGGATCCGGGCTGTCCGGAGGCAGCGTTCAGCGGCCACACCAGGCCCGGGCCGACGAGGTACGCACCAGTAGCCCGCCGGCCAGCAGGGCAAGCAGCGCCAGCAGACCGCACGCCATCGCCGCGGCGATGCCCGGGTCGAGCTCACCCGAGCGCAGCGCCCCGGAGAGCGGCCCGACGCGCAGGAGGTTGCCGATCCCCAGCAGGAGCGCGGCGGCGACCGGCGCAGCGAACCAGTGCATCACCCGCCAGGCGGTCGGCCCGCCGCTCCAGAGCCCTCGGAGCACGGCAGCGACAGCCACTGTGCAGGCGGCCAGGGCTAGCCAGTTTCCCGCGCCACCGACGTGGGCGAGCAACGCCACGTCCACGGCGATCGTGTACGCCCACCAGAACGCCAGCAGCGACATGCTCGCGACGATGCTGGGCGGTCGCCGCAGTGGCCTCCGGACTGTCGGCAGGGACTCGCGGTGCGACGGTTCGGAGATCATCGACGGATCCTCGCACGGCGGTGACTCAGTGGCCCCGGAACGCCTCCTCCAGCCACCACGAGCCGCGCGAGCCGCTGACCTTGGCGTCGACCACCAGCGGCCGGGTACGCCGACCAGCGAGCCATTGCCGTACCGGCCCGAGATCGTCGACGGTCCGGACCGTCACCCCGTCGCAGCCGTAACCACTGGCGATAGCGGCCAGGTCGGTCTCGGGGAAGGTGACCGTCTCCAGCGGATGCCCGTCGGGGCCGAAATGGTGCACCTCGGCACCGTACGCAGCGTCGTCGTAGATCACCACGAGAAGCGGTAGCGCCAGCCGGACGGCGGTGACCAGTTCGGTAGCCGACATGAGGAACCCGCCGTCACCGACCGCGGCGACGGTGAGCCTGTCCGGCCGGGCGACCGCCGCGCCGAGCGCACTTGCCAGGCCGAGCCCGACCGACTGGAACGCCTGGGTGAAGCAGAACCCGGCCACGTCCGGCACGTCGAGCCACATCGACGGGTAGCCCATGAAGTTGCCGGAGTCGACCACCACCGTCCGGTCGGGCGGCAGCAGGTCGTCCAGGGCGGCGGAGAGCGTCCTCGGGTCGATGGTCGCCGGCGCGCCGCCGCCCTCATCCTGATACGGAACCGTCCGCCACCGGCCGTTGTCGCGAATCCGTTGGGCCAACTCCGGCGTACGCCAGCCGCCGTCCACGGACCCCGTGACGTCCTGCCCGAGCCGACCGAGCACCGCCTCGGCGACAGCAGTCACCTCGCCGGCCACTGTCAGGTCGACAGGGCGGTTCACACCGAACGCCGCAGGGTCGTGATCCACCTGGACGACGACGGCGGAGGGCGGGATCAGTTCGCCGTGCCTGGTGGTCCACATGTTCAGCGTGCTGCCCCACGCGACGACAAGGTCCGCCGCGCCGATCAGCTCGGCGGCCAGCGGGGTGGCGAAGCCGCCGGCCACGTCGAGGTTCCACGGGTTCCCGGCGAACAGACCCTTCGCCGCCGCCGAGACCGCGAGCAGAGCGCCGCACCCGTCGGCGAGCCGGATCAGCGGTTCCCGTGCGGCCCGGGCGCCCCGACCCGCGATGAAGACCGGTCGACGTGCTGCCTGCAGCGCTGCCAGCAGCGGCTCGACCTGCGGGGCGGTGACCGGTGTCGACTCGACCGCCGGGACCGGGCCGGACCACGGTTCGGCCATGGCGCTCTGCACCTCCAACGGGAGGCCCAGCACCACAGTCGCGCCCCGGGCGGCGGCCCGGTACGCCGCGCCCGCGTCCTGCGCCGCGTGCGTCGCGCGTACCCGATGGAAGTCGGCGCCGACCGAGGCGGCGAGTGCCGGCAGGTCGATGAAGAAGTTCGACCGGGGCGCTGTCGCCTCCGGGGCCAGGACCACAATCGGTGTACGGCTCTTCGCGGCCTCGGCGAGGCCGGTGAGCGCGTTGGTGACGCCCGGCCCCTGGTGCACCGAGAGCACGCCCACCGTCCCGGAGGTGCGGGCGTACCCGTCGGCCATGCTCGCCGCACCGCCCTCGTGGGCCGCCGCCACGAACCGGGCGCCGGCCGCCACGAGGGCATTCGTGACATGGAAGTTGCCGCTGCCGACCACCCCGAAGACGTACCGTGCGCCGTGTCCGTAGAGGACCCGGCCGACCACCTCGGCTACCCGCATCGGTTGCCGGTCCTACCGTTCGACGAGCGCGAGGACCCGGCACGGACTGCCGGACCCGGAGACGATCGGCAGTGGACCGGCGATCACCACAGCGCCGGTCGCCGGCAACTGCGCCAGGTTACGTAGCTGGGTCAGGCCGTACTTGTCCTTGCCGAGCAGGAACGAGTGGCACGGGAACGGTGGGTCGAACGAGTGCGCGGCGCCCGCGTCGGTGCCGACCGTCTCCACGCCGACGCCCTGGATGGGCGACTCCTCGGCCAGCCAGCGGGCACAGTCGACGGAGATGCCCGGGGTACGCCCGGCGTTCGCGTACCGTTCCGGGTCGTCGCCGTGCGCGTCCCAGCCGGTGCGGTAGAGCAGCCAGCCACCGGCGGGCAGGGCACCGTGTTCCGCCTCCCACGCCTTGACGTGCGCGACTTCGAGCAGGAAGTCGGGGTTATCGGCGGCGTCGGCGGAGTGGTCGATCACCACTGCCGGGGCGATCAACTGGCTCACCGGGACCTGCGACACGTCCGCGCCCTGTTGGCCGGTGACCCAGTGCACCGGGGCGTCGAAGTGGGTGCCGGTGTGCTCGCCTGTGGAGAAGTTGTTCCAGTACCAGGCCGGACCGCGGTCGTCGTACCTGCTGATCTCGCTGAGCTGGAACGGCCAGGTCTGGCCGAACTGCTCGGGCAGACCCAGGATCGGCGTCTGGTCCGAGAGCGGGGCGGTGAGGTCGACAACCTGGATCCGGCCGCTGGAAAGAGCGGCGACAAACTCCTGCAGCACCGTCATGCGGCGACGGTACATCCACGCAGGCCGTCGTGCTCCTGGCCGAGTGGTCGAGGCTGTCCCACGCGGCCACGGGCAGATCACGAAGCCTGCCTCCCGACCCGTAACAGGCCCGAAACTACCGGTTGAAAAACCTGGAACTTTCTGCCAGCCTGGTAGTCCATCGATCAGTGTGAACGTTAACAAGATCACTTCAGCACCGGAGGCGCCTCACGCGACGTCAGGCCCACCCACCTGCCAGGTGAGCACGTCCACCACCGAGAGCCCTGCGCCCGCACCCAATTCCCGGCGGGTGATCAAACCACTCACGCAACCCTTCACACGCTGGTCAGGTAGCCCGAGCCGAGTCGCAACGGGGGACGGACGCCTGAGGCGGGCCGCAGCCCGCCCAGGCGGACTCAGCATCGGGCCGCCGCCGTACGAGCGGGGCCTCCCACTGGAACAGCACCAGGAACTTCCATCCACCACTGGAGGATCAGCATGATTTCCCGGACCCGTCCCCCCAGCCGCACCCGGCTGCGAACTCTCACAATTTCCGGAACAGCCGCGATAATTGTGGCTCTCGTTGTTTCGCTGGTGCCCAATCTCGCCCAGGCCGCTGAGACCACCCTCGGCGCTGCCGCAGCCCAGTCCGGCCGTTACTTCGGTGCCGCAGTGGCCGCGAACAAGCTCAGCGACAGCGCCTACACGACGATCCTGAACCGCGAGTTCAACAGCATCACCCCCGAAAACGAAATGAAGATCGACGCGACCGAGCCGCAGCAGAACAACTTCACCTTCGGCAACGCGGACCGGATCGTGAACCACGCCCTCTCCCGGGGCTGGAAGGTCCGGGGCCACACCCTTGCCTGGTACTCGCAGCAGCCGGGCTGGATGCAGTCCATGGAGGGCACCACGCTGCGCAACGCGATGCTCAACCACGTCACCCGCGTGGCCAGCTACTACCGGGGCAAGATCGACTCGTGGGATGTGGTGAACGAGGCGTTCGAGGACGGCAACAGCGGCGCCCGTCGCAACTCGAACCTGCAGCGCACCGGCAACGACTGGATCGAAGCGGCGTTCCGCGCCGCCGACGCGGCGGACCCGAACGCCAAGCTCTGCTACAACGACTACAACACCGACAACTGGACCTGGGCCAAGACCCAGGCCGTGTACAACATGGTGCGCGACTTCAAGTCCCGTGGGGTGCCAATCGACTGCGTGGGCTTCCAGTCGCACTTCAACGCCAACTCGCCGTACAACAGCAACTACCGCACGACGCTGTCCAGCTTCGCCGCCCTCGGCGTGGACGTGCAGATCACCGAGCTGGACATCGAGGGATCCGGCACGACGCAGGCAAACACCTACCGCAACGTGGTCAACGACTGCCTTGCCGTGGCTCGCTGCAACGGTGTCACCGTGTGGGGCGTGCGTGACTGCGACTCGTGGCGCTCCAGCGGCACCCCGCTGCTGTTCGAGTGCAACGGCAACAAGAAGGCCGCCTACAACTCCACCCTGGAAGCTCTGAACAGCGCTGGCCCCGGCACCACCCCCACGCCCACCACGCCGGGCCCGACTCCCACAGTCCCGCCGGGCGGCTCGGCCAGTGAGATCGTCGGTAGCCAATCCGGCAGGTGTATCGACGTACCCAACGCGTCGACCACCAACGGCACCCGGGTGCAGCTCTACGACTGCAACAAGCAGACCAACCAGGCATGGACCTACACCTCAGGAAAACAACTCCAGGTGTACGGCAACATGTGCCTCGACGCCGCGGGCACCGGCAACGGCGCGGCGGTACAGATCTACAGCTGCCACAGCCAGACCAACCAGCAGTGGAACGTCAACTCCAACGGCACCATCAGCGGCGTGCAGTCCGGACGGTGCCTTGACGTCTGGAGCACCGCCAACGGCGCCCAGGTCCAGCTCTACGACTGCAACGGGCAGACCAACCAGCAGTTCCGGCTCGCGTCCCTCGGCGGCGGTACCACGCCGACGCCGACCCCGACGCCAACGGCGACCCCGACGCCGGGTGCCTGTGATCTTCCCTCGTCGTACCGCTGGTCGTCGACTGGCGCGCTGGCTCAGCCGAGGTCGGGTTGGGTGTCGCTGAAGGACTTCACCCACGCGCCGTACAACGGCCAGCAGTTGGTCTACGCCACGACGCACGACACCGGTACGACGTGGGGCTCGATGAACTTCGGTCTCTTCTCGAACTGGAACCAGATGGGATCCGCGTCGCAGAACCAGATGCCGTTCGCGGCGGTGGCACCGTCACTGTTCTACTTCGCGCCGCGCAACGTCTGGGTGTTGGCCTATCAGTGGGGTCCGACGGCGTTCTCGTACCGCACGTCGACCGATCCGACCAACGTGAACAGCTGGTCATCGGCGCAGACGCTGTTCACCGGAAGCATCTCCAACTCCAGCACCGGCCCGATCGACCAGGCAGTCATCGGTGACGACCAGAACATGTACCTGTTCTTCGCCGGGGACAACGGCAGGATCTACCGGGCCAGCATGCCCATCGGGAACTTCCCGGGCAGCTTCGGGTCGAACTACACGACGATCATGACCGACTCGACGAACAACCTGTTCGAGGGCGTTCAGGTCTACAAGCTCCAGGGCCAGAACCGGTACCTCATGCTCGTCGAGGCGATCGGCGCGAACGGGCGCTACTTCCGCTCGTTCACGGCCACCAGCCTGGGTGGCACGTGGACGCCGCAGGCCGCCTCGGAGAGCAACCCGTTCGCCGGCAAGGCGAACAGCAGCGCCACCTGGACCAACGACATCAGTCACGGCGAGCTGATCCGCAGCAACGCCGACCAGACGATGACCGTTGACGCCTGCAACCTGCAACTGCTCTACCAGGGGCGTTCTCCCAGCTCCGGCGGCGACTACGGGCTCCTGCCGTACCGGCCGGGTCTGCTGACGCTGCAACGCTGACAACCGGACACCGCCGGAACGGGCAGGCTCGGCACGCAGCCGAGCCTGCCCGTTCCGCACTCCCCCACCACCAGGAGGCACCGACAGTGCGAGAAAACGGACACCACCCACCGCCCTCGGGGACCACCAATGCCGACCGAGTACCCGCCCGTTTTCGGGGACGGGTGTTGAAGCTTGCCGCGGTAGGGATCGCAGCCGTGGTCGGGATGTTCACCATCACCGTTGCGACCGGTTCGGCATCCGCCGCCGACAATCCGTACCAGCGGGGCCCGGACCCCACCCAGAGCAGCGTCACCGCCGTGAACGGCCCCTTCGCCAACACGTCGGTGAGCGTCCCGACCGGGTACGGCTTCAACGGCGGCAGGATCTACTACCCGACCGACACCAGCCAGGGCACCTTCGGGGCCATCGCCATCTCGCCGGGTTACACGGCGTTGTTCTCCGCCGAACTGGCCTGGATGGGTCCTTGGCTGGCCTCCCACGGCTTCGTCGTGATCGGCATCGAGACCAACAGCCGCAACGACTTCGACACGGCCCGGGGCACCCAGTTGCTCGCCGCGCTGGACTACCTCACACAGCAGAGCCCGGTACGCGACCGCGTCGACCCCACCCGCTTGGCGGTGGCGGGTCACTCCATGGGCGGCGGTGGGGCGTTGAGCGCGGCCATGCGGCGTCCGTCGTTGAAGGCAGTGGTCGGCATCGCGCCGTACTCGCCGTCGTCGAACCTCGCCAACGACAGGGTGCCCACAATGATCCTGTCTGGGCAGGCGGACACGGTGGTCACGCCGTCCTACGCCACCGGCCTGTACAACAGCCTCCCGTCCACGACGGAGAGCGTCTACCTTGAGGTCGCCGGCGCGGACCATGGATTCATGGTCGGGCGACCGAACCCGGTGATGGTCCGGACCATGCTGCCGTTCGTCAAGATGTTCGTCGACAACGACGCCCGATACAGCCAGTTCCTCTGCCCGCTGCTGGACTCCAGCGGAGTGGTCACCTACCGCAGCACCTGCCCGCTGCTGCCCACGACGCCGACCACCCCGACGCCCACCACGCCGGGGCCCACCACGCCCGGGCCAACCCCCACCGTGTCGCCGAGCGTTCCGCCCACCTCCGCCGGCGAGATCGTCGGTACGCAGTCCGGCCGGTGCATCGACGTACCCAACGCCTCACGCAACAACGGCACCCGGGTACAGCTCTACGACTGCAACAGGCAGACCAACCAGACCTGGACCTACACCTCAGGAAAACAGCTCCAGGTGTACGGCAACATGTGCCTCGACGCCGCAGGCACCGGCAACGGCGCGGCAGTGCAGATCTACAACTGCCACAGCCAGACCAACCAACAGTGGAACATCAACTCCAACGGCACGATCAGCAGCGTGCAGTCCGGACGGTGCCTGGACGCCTGGAGCACCGCCAACGGCGCCCAGATCCAGCTGTACGACTGCCACGGACAGACCAACCAGCAGTTCCGGCTCGTCGCCCGGGCGTGACGACCAGAAGGCCTGACTGAAACGGGCGGGCTCGGCGTGATGCCGGGCCCGCCCACTCGTACAGCTGATCACCACATCGCGGCCCACACCTGCCCGACGTCACGCGACGCTGGCTCAGGCAGACCGCTGCGCGGTGTCGCCGCAGCGGAGGCTGTCCAGCTCGGCGTGGTACATCGCCTGCATGCGGTCATAGTGCCGAACCAGCAGCAGGACCTCCTCGGCGCTGTAGCCCTCGATGAGCCGCGCCGCCCGCTCGGCGAACCGCTCGTACGGTCGCGTCAGCTCGGCGATCCGCTCCGGCCGCAGGGTGACGATCACCCGCCGCCGGTCCGCGGGGTCGCGCTCGGCCGTCACGTAGCCCGCCTGCTGAAGCCGGCGGAGCATGCTGGTCACCGCCCCGGTGGTGAGGTTGGTCCGCTCGGCGACCTGCCCGGCGGTGGCGGATCCGACGTCCGCCAGGTAGTCCAGGCATTCCAGGTCGCTCACTGTGAGGCCGAGCCGCTCCGCGATGGCGTACCGGAACACCATGGACAGCCGCGACATCTCCCGCCCGGCGCGCATGAGATCGGCGATCGCGGATGTACGGGCCGGATCGTGGGACATGGCCGCAATCATGCCTCCGGCACTGTGACCCGGTGCAGTCGAGGTAACACGCGGGTCAGCACCCAGTGTGGCGCTGCCGCGTCTCCGGTGAGGCGGCGCATCAGCCGGGCGGCGGTGTCGACGGCACGGAAGGCGTACGGCACCATCTCCTCCTGGTAGCGGGCGATAGCCTCCTCCACCGGCGCGCCGCTCGCCCGGGCCTCGACAAGCTTCCTGCCGAGCAGGGCGGCGTCGCGCAGCGCGGTGTTGCCACCGTGGGCACCGAACGGCGGCATGACGTGCACGGCGTCGCCCATCATCGTTGCCCGGGGCACCGCCCACCGCTGCGGGCGTTGGCCGGTGGCGAAGAGGTTGAGAACCGTGGCGTCCAGTTCGGCGGTGCCGACCAGTCGCCGGACGAGCGGGTGGAAGTCCCCACTCATCAGGCTGGCCTGTCTCCACAGCGCCAGCAGGTCGCCGCGGATGCCGATGGGCACCTCCTCCTGCCGCAGCAGCAGGCCCCACATGACGTAGTCGTAGCCGGTGGGCGCATAGCTGCCCGGGGCCAGGCGCGCGAACGCCTCCTGCGGATTTTCTCCGAACCGCATGGAGGTGAAGAAGAAGGCGCGGCCCGGCCGGTCGCCGATGGCAAGGACCCCGCTGGTACGCAGCGCGTCCGGGATGACGCTCTGACCGTTGCGCTCCAGGGGCGACCGGCCGTAGATGCCCGCCATCGGGGTGTTCGCCGGGTCCGCGTCCGGCATGAGCTGCGCCCGCAGCGCCGAGCCGACGCCGTCCGCGCCCACGACGACGGTGGCCGGGGCGGCCCCGCCGTCGGCGAACCGCAGCCGCAGCCCGGCCGGACCGCCGTTCTCCACCGCGACGGCCTGCTTGCCGTAGTGGATGCGTTGGTGCAGCCCGGACTGCAGGATCGACCGCAGGGTCAGCCGGTCGACCTGGCGGGTCGCGTACGGATCGTCCTTGAAGGTGATGCTGAATGCGTCCCGCAGCCGACTGTCGGTGAAACGTAGCTGCCCGCCGGGCTCGTCACCGGTGGTGAGCGCGAGGTTGTAGAGCGGGCGGGGCAGGCTCTCGCGCAGCGCCTCCAGCCCGTACCGGTCGAGGATGATCCGGTAGCCCTGCCGCCGGACGAAGGGGCCCGGGTCCCGCTCGTAGACGTGCACGTCGATGCCGGCGCGCATGAGGTACTGGGCGAGGCAGAGGCCGGAGAGGCCGGCACCGGCGATCGCCACGGAGATGTCAGTCGATACGCCCATGCAGTTATCTTAATGACTAAGATGATTTGAGCAAGGCCACAGCACCGCGGTGGGGATCCCGCGACGCGAGTCGCCTGGCGGTCTTGTGTCCGGGCAGGGAAAAGCGAGATCATCACGCATGCTCGACCCCTCGCCCGAGGACGACGGAACCTCACCTACCGTTTCCACGCCGCGTTTCGTCGGCCGTGATCGGGAGCTGGCGGCGCTTCGGGGCGCCCTGGCCCGTCCACCTGCGATCGTGCTGGTGGAGGGCGAGGCGGGCATCGGGAAGAGCCGACTGCTGCGGGAGTGGTTGGCGGCGCCGGATCAGCACACCACCCTGGTCTCGGTGTGCCCACCACTTCGCGAGTCGCTGACGTTGGGACCGATCGTCGACGCGTTCCGTGGGATCGACCGCCCGGTGTCGCGGTTGCGGCTCACCGAACTCGCTGGTGCGTTGCGGCCCCTGTTTCCGGAATGGTCCTCGCACCTGCCGCCCGCGTTGCAGTCCCTGGGCGATGCGAAGGCGGCACGGCATCGCCTGTTCCGCGCCCTGGACGAGCTGCTGCGGGCTCTGCGTGTCGACGTCCTCGTGCTCGAAGACGCTCACTGGGCCGACGAGGTGACGTTGGAGTTCCTGCTGTTCGTCAGCTCCCGACAGCAGTCGGACGGACCGAGCCTGGTGATCTCCTATCGGCCGGAGGAGGTCGACGTCGGATCGCTGTTGCTGCGGCTGACGTCCCGGTTGCCCGCCGGCGTGACCCAGCTGAGGATCGCGCTGGCGCCCATGCGACCCGACGACACGGCGGCGCTGGTGTCCTCGATGCTGGACGGCAACCCGATATCGCAGGAGTTCACGACGTTCATGCACGAGCGGACCGGCGGCGTTCCTCTGGCTCTGGAGGAGTCGGTCCGCCTCATGTGCGACCGCGCCGACCTCGTCTTCCGCGACGGACAGTGGGTCCGACTGAAGCTGCGTGAGCTACAGGTGCCGCCAACCGTGCGCGACTCCACCAGGGAACGGGTGGGCCGTCTGTCGCCGACGGCGCAGCAGGTGCTGCGCGCCGCGGCCACATTGGCCGAGCGGTCATCGGTGGCCACGATCGCGATGACCGCTGGCCTGTCACCGGCTGAATGCCGGGGCGCTGTCGCGGAGGCGGCCAGCGCCGGCGTCCTGGACGGAGACGACCGCGGCCGGTGGCGGTTCCGCCATGTGCTGGCCGCCACGGCTGTCTACGAAGCGATCCCGTTGACCGACCGCAGGCACTTCCACCTGCTGGCCGGCCGGGCTCTGGAGGGCATCCGTCCGCTGCCTGTGGCACGCCTTGCCCACCATTTCCGGGAGGCGGGCGAGACGCAGTCCTGGGCACGGTACGCCGAGCAGAGCGCCGAGCTGGCCATGGCCTCGGGTGACCACAACAAGGCCGTCGACCTGCTTGTCGACCTGTTGTCATGGTCCAGACTGCCGCCGACGGACCGGGCACGGGTCGCGCGCATCGCCGGAGTAGCAGCACTGGGCCGTCGTGAACCAGTCGACGAGGTCTACCACCGTGTGATCCGTACCCTGCGCTCGGTGCTGGAGACCCCCGGCCTCTCCCCCCGCCAGCAGGCCGAGATCCGCAACCCCCTGGGCCGGCTCCTGATCACCGGAGGCGAGGCGCAGGCGGCGCTCAGCGAACTGGAGCAGGCGGTGGCAAACCTCGACCATGACCCGGTCGAGGCGGCCCGGGCGATGACCTACCTCGGGTGGGCGTACGCGGGGCCGTGGCCGGCAGCGACCCATCGGCGTTGGCTGGATCGCGCCGCCGAACTCACCGCCGCATTCGATTCGCCCGCGGAACGGCTGAACCTGGCCGGCAACCGGGCCGCCGCGTTGCTCATGCTCGGCGAAGAGGAAGCCTGGGACGTCGTCGCCGGCCTGCCCGTCGACGGCGCGACCTCGGCGGAGCGTCTCGACGTCGCCCGCATCCATGCGAATGTCGGGACCGGCGCGCTGATCTGGGGTCGGTACGCCGACGCGGAGGAACACCTCGCCGTGGCCCTGCGCCTCGCCGACGTCGAGCGGGCGTCCCGGTTGCAGCACAACGTCCGACTCGAACAGGCCAACCTGGCGTGGCTCACCGGCCGGTGGGAGGGTCTCGCGGACGAGAGCACGGCACTCGCCGATGCCGACCGGGACCGGCCTGCGCACTACCTCGGCAGCGTCCGCCTCGCGGCCCGGCTGGCGGCGGCGGCCGGACGGCGGCGCGCGGCGGAGGAGCAGTTCCGGCTGGTGCTTGAGGAGTCCGCCCGTCTCGGCGCAGCCGACGACACGATGGAGGCCGCCGCCGCACTCGCCCGACTGTGGTTGACGGACGGGAACAGCGGCCGGGCGCTGCAGATCACGAACGAGCCGATCGACACCGTCCGGAAAAAGGGCATCTGGGTCTGGGCGACGGACCTCGTCCCCGCCCGGATCGAGGCGTACCTCGCCGCCGGCGACCTGCGGGCCGCGGCACGCCTGGGCGACCAGTTCGCCAGAGGACTGCGTGGCCGTACGGCGCCCGCGCCCCGCGCCGCGCTCGCCACGTGCCGTGCCCTGCTGCTCGCCGCAGCCGGAGACCACGCCCGCGCGGCGACTGCGTACGCCCGGGCGGCGCGTGCCTGGGACGCGCTGCCGCGCCCCTACGACGCCATGCTCGCCCGCGAACGTCAAGCCGAAGCGCTCATCGCGCAGGGCCAGGTCGAAGCGCACGGCCAGGTCGAAGCGCACGGCCAGGTCGAACAGGGCCGTGAGCTGCTGGCGGCACAGTACGAGCAGCTGTTCAGGCTGGGGGCCCGCGGCGATGCCGACCGCGTGGCGCAGCGGCTTCGCGAGCACGGCGCAGAGGTCCCGCGACTGTGGCGCGGTGGCCGACGCGGGTACGGCGACCAGCTCTCACCTCGCGAACTCGACGTGGTCCAACTGGTCGTGGCCGGCAAGACGAACCGGGAGATCAGCCGGATCCTGGCCAAGTCCCCGGCCACTGTGGATCAGCAGCTGCGGGCGGCGATGCGCAAGTTGAAGGTGACCTCCCGGACCGCGCTGGCGGTCAAGGCGGTGGAGGCCGGAGTGTTCGCAGAAGACGAATCCCTCGACAACATTTCGTGAAAATTGACGTATCCGCTGGATAGCTAAGGTCACTCGTCCGCACCGAGCATGGCTGCATGATCCATAGCCATTGGGCGATGCATGCCTGAGCGACCTGCCGCGCGCGACGGCTCCGCCAGCGAGCACGAGCCACCTCTCGATCTGTCGCGGGAGCCGCACGACAGCGCCCGCGACGACTCCGACGCCGACGGTGCCGACGGCCACGAGAGCCACGACCCCTACCAACCCCTGTAGGCCGAAGGACCCCCCATGAGATTCAAAGCCCTCGCGGCTTCGCTGGCCGTTGTGGTCGGTCTGAGCATCATCCAGCCACTACCGGCGTCCGCCGCTGAGCCCGATCCCGGCGCGGCCGACAAGAAGATCGAGTCGAGCCTGAAGGACCGCTTCCGCACGGAACCGACTTCCGACTTCTGGATCAGGTTCGACACCCCGGCCGACCTCGCCCCGGCGAAGAAGATCACCGACTGGGCCGCCCGTGGTCGGTTCGTCTACGACGCGCTGAACGCGGCGGCGAAGACCTCCCTGGCATCCGTCTCCACCGAGCTCGACCGGGCAGGCGTCACATACACCTCCTACCCGGTCGCCAACGTCGTGCTCGTCAAGGGAGGCACCGAGAAGCTCGCCCTCGACGTGGCCTCGATGACGCAGGTCGCCGAGATCCACGCGACGCCGCAGGTCGCGCTGGTCAAGCCCGTGGACGAGAAGAGCCCGGCTGAGCAGGCTGCCCGCTCCGCCGCCCCGAACGACGGCACGATCCCCTGGGGCCTGGAGGCCATCCACGCGCCCGAGGCATGGGCCATGGGCGCCACCGGTGCGGGCATCACCGTGTCCAATCTCGACTCGGGCGTCGAGTTCGACCACCCCGCCCTGGTGAACCAGTACCGCGGCACGAAGCCCGACGGCACCGTCGACCACAACTACAACTGGATGGCCGGCCGGGGCACGTGCACGGGCGTCCCGTGCGACGACAACGGACACGGCACGCACACCATGGGCACCATGGTCGGCGACGACGGCACCAACCACGTCGGCGTCGCCCCGGACGCGCAGTGGATCGCGACGAACGGCTGCTGCGACAGCACTGGCGTCGAGTCGTTGCTGCGCTCCGGCTGGTGGCTGCTCGCCCCGACCGACACCCAGGGCAACAACCCCGATCCGTCCAAGCGCCCGCACGTCGTCAACAACTCGTGGGGCCAGACCGTCGAGCACAGCTTCGACGACTTCTTCAAGGCCATCGACGAGGCGTGGACCGCCGCGGGCATCTTCAGCGTCTGGTCGTCGGGCAACACCACGCCGTACGCGGCCTGCGACACCGTCTCCTCGCCCGGCTCCGCCGAGAGCGCCTACTCCGTGGGCGCCTACTCATCGGACGGCAGACTCGCGTTGTTCTCCCGCAAGGGCGAAGGTGAGGGCGACCGGATCAAGCCCGAGATCTCCGCTCCGGGCGACGGCGTCCTGTCGTCGTACCCGGGCAACAGCTACGTCGAGATGTCCGGCACCTCGATGGCGGCACCCCACGTCGCCGGCGCCGTCGCGGCGCTGTGGAGCTACGACCCGACCCTTATCGGGCGGGTCGAGGAGACCCGCCGCCTGCTCGGCGAGTCGGCCGTCGACGTCGACGACACCGAGTGCGGTGGCACCGCCAAGGTCAACAACAAGTACGGCGAAGGCCGGCTCGACCTCGTCCGCCTGCTCGAACTCGCGCCCCGCGAGGGCGGCACACTGACCGGTGTCGTCACCGCCAACGGCGCCCCGGTCCCCGCGGCCGAGGTGACGATCAGCGGGCCGTTCAGCCGGTCGATCGGCACCGACAAGGACGGCCGGTTTACCACGAACCTCCCGGTCGGCGACTACCAGCTCAGCACCAAGGTCTTCGGCTACCTGACCGCGACCACCAACGTCACGATCACCCTCGGCCAGGACACCTCCGTCAAGCTGCCGCTCACGGCCGCCACGAAGCACGACATCGGCGGCCGGGTCGTCGACGACAAGAAGCGGCCCGTCCCGAACGCCGACGTCTCCGTCAAGGACACGCCGCTGAAGCCGGTACGCACTGACGCCAACGGCGCGTTCACGATCACCGGCGTCCCCGAGGGCGGGTACGCGCTGACGGTCAAGCCCAACGCCTGCTTCTCGCCCACGACGGTCCCGCTTACCGTCGGCGCGCAGAACGAGTCGCGCGAGATCCCCGTCGGGCTCGTCGTCGACAAGGGCGGCTACAGCTGCGCCGTCTCCGAGGGCGAGTACCTGCGCGGTACCGACCCGGTCGCGTTCACCAGCGGAGTGTGGGCCACGGTGAAGCTGCCGTTCCCGGTCGCGCTCTACAACGGAAGCCACGACAGCCTCGGTATCGGCCTGCGGGGCGTGATCTCCCCGGACACCACCACCGGGCCCGGCACCGGCGGCGCGGGCATCTTCCCGTTCTACGTGCAGAGCCCGGTCGAGTTCGCCTCCGGCGGCGGAGTCTTCACGGCGGCCACAAAGGTCGGCGGCGAGGACGCGTTCGTCATCGAGTACCGCAAGGCCAAGCTCTGGGCCTATCCGATCCGGTCGGAGTACACGGAGCCGGTCAGCTTCTCGGCCACGCTCACCCGCTCCGGCACGGTGATCTTCGGGTACGGCGACGGCGTCGGGTCCGACGACCCGGTGACCGCTGGCGGGCACGCCATCACGGGCATCCAGGGCTGGGCCGGCGTCGACGGCATCCGGTTCTCCGAAAGCGCCCCGGTGCTGCGCGACGGGATGGTCGTCACCTACGACATGCCGGACTTCGGGTACCTCGACGCGACAGTCGTCGACCAGAACGACGGGCTGCCGGTGGCCGGTGCCAAGGTCTCGTTCACGAACAAGCTCGGGCTCGTGGAGACCGTCACGACAAACGCGACGGGTCTCGTGCATCGCCAGCTTCCGGTCGGCGACTACACCATGACCGTCGACGCGCCGAACTACACGACCGCGGCGTACCCCTTCTCCCTCGACAAGCTCTACGCGAAGGCGAAGATCGACGCGCGTCTCGCCACTGGTGTCGCCGGCCTGAAGGCCGACGGCCTCGACGCGCTGTTGGGCACCGACCAGAACGGTGTGGGCTCACTGACACTGACGAACAACGGTTCCGCTCCCCTCACGTACAACCTGGGCGAGGCCGCGCGTCACCCCGACCTGGACGCCTCCGGCGCCACCACGCGCACCGGGAAGGGCGCGGCCAGCACGATCGACCTCGCCGCCTGGAAGGCCGGTGCGAGCGGCATGAAGCCGTCGAACGTCGACGGCATGGCGGCGACGTCGAGCGCCGCGGAGGCACAGGCGGCCGGCAAGGTCGGCGCGACCTCCGGCGGAGACGTCATCACCCGGATCCCCATCCCCGGCAGGATCGAGGACAAGGAGCCCACCGGCATCGGGTACGACGGCGACGTCTGGGTCCACGACTACAACAAGCGGACCAACACCGCCTACACGGTGACGGGCAAGCCGACCGGGAAGGTCTTCGACGCGTCGTGGAACCCCGCGTACCGGGCGTTCGACATGGCGCTGGACACCAAGACCGGTGACATGTGCCAGATGGAGGACAGCCCGGCCAGCTTCATCCACTGCTTCAACCGGGAGACCGGCAAGGAAACGCGGCAGATCACTGGTGACTGGTCGACGCTGCAGCTGACCGGCCTCGCCTACAACCCGATGCGGGACGTGTTCTACGTCGGTGGTCGGGCGAACGGCATGATCGGAACCGTCGCCGGCACGTCGCACGACAAGCCGGGTGCGCTGCTGTCCTTCTGCGCCCCGCCGCTGCCCGAGGTGATGGGCCTGGCGTACAACCAGGCGTCCGACACCATCTGGTACACCGACCTCACCTTCAACAGGCCAACCCGCCTGCTGCAGGTCGACCCCGACGACTGCTCGCTGGTCAACGCGTGGTGGTTCCCGGGCCAGAAGGCGACCCAGGGCGGCGGCCTCGAAACCGACTCGACCGGCGCGCTGTGGGCGGCCGACCAGGTCGCCGACGACGTCGTGCTTGTCGACGTCGAGGACGACCTGCTCACCGACCTGCCGTGGCTGTCGCTCTCGTCGAACGGCGGCACCCTCGCCCCGGGTCAGTCGACGACCGTCAAGGTCTCCCTCTCCTCGAAGGGCGCCAAGCCGGGGACTCTTGGCGCGAACATCGTGGTGAGGTCCGACTCCGGACGCCAGTCCAAGACCTACGTGCCTGTGACGCTCACGACCACGAAGTACCAGGTCGGCGTCAACGCCGGTGGCGCGAAGTTCACCGACGGCTCCGGCTACACCTGGCTCGGCGACCAGGCCGCCGGCACGAAGGCGTGGGGCTACGAGGGGAAGACGAAGGTCGCCTCCACGAAGACCGCGATCGCGGGTACGACGGACGACGCCCTGTTCCAGTCACAGCGCACCACGCCCGACAAGCAGTTGTTCTACCGCTTCCCCGACGCGCCCAAGGGCACCTACGCGATCGATTTCGGGTTCGCCGAGATCGAGAAGGTGGCCAAGGGCAAGCGGGTGTTCGACGTCCTCGTGGACGGAACACTGACGGAGTACGCGTACGACCCGGCCGCGGCCGTGGGGCCGAACGCCGCCGACTGGCGTACCGCCGTCGTGAAGCACGACGGTGGTCCGCTGACGGTGGAACTGCGGGGCTCGAAGGGTCTGAAGCCGCCGACAATCGCCGCGCTGCGGGTGACGCTCGATCCGCGTGCGGACGCGGCGGAGCCGGAGCCCCAACCCGAACAGCCGGAGCCGGGTCCGGTGCCGGTGGCCCCCGCCGGCCGCTCGTACTCGATGAAGGTGACCGACGGGCTCTACCGCCAGGGCACGCAGGAGTCCGGGTGGCACGGCGACGACAGCTGCGGCGTGCTGTGGTTCGACTCCAGCTTCCTGTTCCCGTTCTACGACACGGCCTGGGACGGCGTGTGCGTGACGACGAACGGCACGCTGACCTTCGACCGCGCCAGCACCTTGGGGAACAACACGGCGCTGCCGTCGTCCAGTCCGATCGACGCGATCTATCCGCTCTGGGACGACCTCATCGTCGACGACGAGGCCGGCATCTACTTCGGCACCACCGAGGTGGACGGGCTGGTGGCGCAGGTCATCGAGTGGCGCAACGTCGCCTTCTACAACGACCGGACGGCCCGTGTGAGCTTCTCGGTCACCCTGATCGCCGACGGACGGATCCAGATCGGGTACGGCGACGGCGTCGGCGGCGACAACCCCCTCACACGAGGGTCGTCGGCGACGGTCGGCGTGCAGAGCCTGACGCGCAACCCCGCGGGCCAGTACTCCTTCAACCAGCCAATACTGAAGGCCGGTCTGGGGCTGGAGTACACCCTCCCGGCCTCGGGCACGATCGAGGGCACGGTCACCGACAAGAACGACGGCAAGCCGATCGAGGGCGCGATCGTCACGCTCACGGGGCCCAGCGGTGAACGGGTCATCACCACCGACGTGAAGGGCCGGTGGAAGGCTCAGGCGCTTGTCGGCGAGAACACTGTGCAGATCTCGGCGCCGAACTACGTCACCGCCAGCCACCGGGTGACCATCGCCAAGAAGGATCAGGCCGAGGTGGTCGACAGGGCGTTGACCACGGGCATCGCCACCGTCACCGCGGGCAACCTCGACTGGCTCCTCGACAAGGGCCAGAAGGCGACGGCCGACGTGACGGTGACCAACACCGGCTCCGCCCCGCTGGAGGTGCGGCTCAGCGAGCAGAAGCGCACCGGCGACGGCGGGCACGAGGCTGCCGACCTTGGATGGCTGGCCCTCACGGGTGCGGCGGCGACCGGCACTGTCACCCTCGCGGCCGGACAGTCCACAACTGTCACGGCGACGGCCGACAACGCGGGCGTCGCGCCCGGCGTACTCGTCGGGGATGTGCTCGTGGCGTCCAACGCCGGCAAGGGCGAGGCCCAGCTCAAGCCGGTACGCCTCGCGACCTCGGCCTACTGGAAGGGTGTCGACGTCGGCGGAGCCGGGCACGTCGGCGCCGACGGCTTCGTCTGGTTGCCCGACCAGGCGCTGGGCTCGCGACCGTGGGGCTACGTCGGCGGCAAGCCGCGTGCCACGAAGGCCGACATCGCCGGTACGCAGGACGACGCGCTGTTCCGCACCCAGCGGACCGGTGAGACGTTCAGCTACGTGTTCAAGAACGCGCCCGCCGGGACGTACCGGATCGGCCTCGACTTCGCGGAGATCGAGAAGGTGAAGGCCGGCAAGCGTGCCTTCGATGTGCTGGCCGACGGCAAGGTGGTGCTCTATGACCACGACGTGCAGGCGAAGGTGGGTGCGCTGACCGCGGACCTGAACACGGTCACCGTCGAGCACGCCGGTGGCGATCTGACGATCGAGCTTCGCCGCGAGAAGGGCGAGGGCGACCCGATCCTCAACGCCCTCAAGGTCCAGCAGGACCCGCGCCTGTGAGATAGCCGGACCTGTCCGCCATCAGTGGCCAGAGCCTCCACGGGAAGCATCTCCGTGGAGGCTCTGGCCCTGCGTGGTCGCGTCCCGTCAGGGCGAGCGCTCACTCATTCCAGGGTCGGTGGGCGACGGTGAGGATGTGGGTCGTCGGCCAGTCGAGGGGCCGGCCGTCGAGGTCGGCGAGAGAGGCTACCGGCGCGATCCGGTTGTCGATCACCCAATCGTTGCGGACGGCGGTGGAGGCAGGAGCGATCTCGAAGCCCGCTTCGGTCAGCAGCGTTGTCCAGTCGGCGAAACTGAGGCCACAGAACTGTTCCTTCGTCTCGGAGAGCCAGCTGTCGATGTAGTCCTTGCGGGTCAGGTAGTCCATCGCGGAGCCCAGTTCAAGGCGTACCGAGCCGTCGGGCAGGGCCTCGTAGTCGAAGGGGAACGCGAAGTCGACAGCGAACTGATCCAGCCGCGCCCGCGTCGACAGTCCGCCGACATGCCGCCTGACCTCGGCGGAGTCCAGGCTGGCGAGATCCCGGCGCGGCGATGCCGGGTTGTCGCCGTCATCTGTCACGAGTCGCAGGATCACCGGCCGGTGGGGATCGTCCGGGCCGCACACGTCGCTGTTGATCCAGACGCCACCGGGCACTGTGTGGTCGTGGATGCGGCGGGCGAACTGCAACAGTGACTCCCGCTGCCGCCCGTACGACCAGATCTCATGGGTCAACGCGAAGGTGAGGGTGGTGTCCACCGAGCGGTCCTTCAGGACCGCGCCACCGAGGACGTTCCGGTGGAAGAAGTACACGTTGGCGTTGCGGAACACGCCCTGCGCCTTCTTGTGCAGGCACTCCTGAAAGAGGTGTCGGGCGACCTCGACGCCGATGAGGTCGCTCTCGTGCAGGCCGGGTTCCCGATCGGCCAACTCCAGGACCGCCCCGGCGCCGCAACCGATATCGACGATGCGGCCGGGTTGCACGTACTGACGGACGGCGTCCCACTTGCGCTCGGCTGCGCCGGCGAAGGCCTCCACGTACGTCCGGTAGTCGCGGGTGACGGTGAGGCCACCCTCGTCGCCGACGAGCGGGTCGTTGACCACCATCCGGATCTCGTCGACCAGGCGGTAGCGCTCGAAGACGTCGATCGTCGCCGGGTGCGTCAGCTCGCGCCACGTGTCGTCGCCCGCGGCCAGGCGTAGCAGGACATCCCACGGCCGTTCGGGCGTGGTCCGTAGCTCGGGATCGGCCTCGACCTGCGCGATCGTGAAACCGAGCCGCTCGTACAGCTTGGCGACCTCCGGCGTCGAGCATGCCACCAAGGTGTCCCCGGGAGTGAGTTCGAGTCCGGTGGCTACCGCGATGTTCTTGAGGGTCACCTCGGCGAAGTCGTCGGTGTACGCGGTGTCGAAGATCGGCACGACCAGCGAACGCAGCCCGCTCAGCACACTGAATCGCTCGATCGCGGCTTCCCGACGGTGGTACGGGACCGGATTACGCTTGGTGTTCTCGTGGTTGGCGGAGGTCACCGCCCAGACGATCGTGGCAGCGGCGTCCTCGGCTAGCCGCCGCAGGTAGTCAGCCTGGAAGCGGGTCAGCAGGTGATGGCGCCCTGGAAAGAGCACGAAGCGGGTGGACGGGCCAGCCATGATCACCCCACGTTTGTTCCGGCCGGTGTACGGCCCGCGATGGTAACGGGTCGGTGCCTCCGCCAACCGGGCGGGCTGATTGCCAGCGCCGATCGCCTTCCCACAGGGCTGGGCCGTCAGTTGCCGCGGTACCGGGACGCCAACTCCGGGCTCTGCGCGTTGAAGGCGGCCAGCTCCGCGGAGAAGATCGCGTTCAGCAGGCTCGCGTCCTCCACGCCAGGGGCCACCACGACCTCACCCAGTTCCAGCCCGCGCAGGCTCGCGGTGACGACGTCGTCGGCACTCATCCGTCGTACGGCGCTGAGGTCCATGCCCTGACGCTCGTGGAACTCGGTAGCCACCACGCCCGGGCACAGCACCTGGACCCGGACACCGGTGCCGTCGAGTTCGGCGCTGAGCGTCTGCGACATGGCGACCGCGAAGGCCAGACCGCCTGCGTACACCGCGCGCCGCGGCATCACCGAACTCGGCGCGGGACCGCTGAAGGCGATCATGCCGGCGACGTTGACGATGGCGCCCTCACCGCGGGCCTGCATACCGCCCACGACCGCCCGGGTGAGCATGGTGGGCGCCACCGTCTTGACATGGGCCAGCTCGCGGGCCTTCTCGGCGGACAGGTCGGCCAGGGGCATGTAGTGCGCCACACCGGCGTTGTTCACCAACAGCGTGATGTCCTCGGTCGCGCAGACCTTGGCGATGGCGTCGATCCCGGCGTCGGTGGACAGGTCAGCCGCGATGCCACGGACGTTGACCTCCGGGTGGGCGGCTACGAGTTCCTTCAGCCGTTCCTCGCGACGCCCGACGATGATGAGGTCGTAGCCCAGCCCGGCCAGCCGTTCCGCGAAGGCCCTGCCGATGCCCGACGTGGCCCCCGTGACGAGTGCCCGCTTGCTCATGATCGTTGGTCCTTCCAGTTGGAGATGTCCCCGCGGCGATCACCCGTCGGCGTCTGGCGCACGCGACGCCGCCGGCGGTGAGGGCCGCACCACCAGCATCAACCGGCGGCGACGAGACAGGCAGTGCCGCCTTCTTCCTGGTATCGGCACTCCCAGGCACCGGCGACCCGGCAGTCCTGGCGGCCCGCGCCTCGGCCCGTGGCTAGCATCGACCATATGGCCGAGGACCTGCTCGCGGGCTACTTACGGGCACGTCGGGGGCAGCTCCGCCCGGGTGACGTCGGATTGCCCGAAGGGACAGGCCGACGACGCGTGGCGGGTCTGCGCCGCGAGGAGGTGGCCCTGCTCGCGGGCATCAGCGCCGACTACTACCTGCGTCTGGAACAGGGCCGCGGAGGGACACCGTCGCTCCAGGTCATCCGGGCGCTGGCGCGGGCGCTACGGCTGGACGACGCGGCCACCGCCTATCTCACGAGCCTGGCAACACCGGCGACGACCGACGCGGAATCGGCGAACCAGACCGACGAACGGGTCCCGTCCAGCGTCGAGAACCTCGTCCGGCTCCTGCCCCTGCCCGCGTTCGTGACGGGACGCAACTTCGATGTCCTCACCGCCAACCGCAACGCCTTCCGGATCTCTCCGGAGCTGGTGACCGGGAAGAACCGGCTGCGGTCGTTCTTCCTCGTCGACTCCGAGCGAGACCTCTACCGGGACTGGCAGACGACGGCTCGCCGTTTCGTGGCTGTCGTGCGGGACACCGTCGGCCGGGGCGCTGCCCGTCCCGACTTCCTGGCGTTGGTCGACGAACTGTCGGAACGCAGCGAGAGCTTCCGCCAGTTGTGGGAGCGACACGATGTCGTCACACGTGACACCGAACTCGCGCTGCTGCAACACCCGGTCGCGGGGCCCCTGCAACTGCACCTGGAACGTCTGTCCGTCGCCGGAATGCCCGAACAGGGCTTGGTGATCTACCACCCCACGGCCGGCTCGGAGGACGCCCGGCGCCTCACCCGGCTTCTGGGCAGCGCGGACAGGTAGACGGCCCGTCGTGCCCCGCTCGAGGTCAGGCCGCCGCGCCGTGGCTGAGCTTGGCCAGGCGACGCCGGATCTGTTCCTCCTGCTGCGCGTCCGAGTCGTTTCCCAGAGCGAGCGCCTGGAGCCATGCCGCGCGGGCGGCGGGCCAGTCGTTCATCGCGTAGGCGGTGTCTCCGAGGCCCACACTCGCGCGGACCATGTGCACGCGGTGGCCGACCCTCTGGGAGAGCTCCCGGGCCGCGGTCCAATCCGCCAAGGACTCAGCGAACTGCCGTTCGCGCAGGTAGAGGTTGGCCCGCCGCAGGTGACATTCGCTGCGGCGGACGTCGTCGGCGAGCTGCTCGCTCAAGGTCAGGGCTCGGTCGATGGTCTCGAAACTCACGGCGCGGTGGCCGAGCTCGTACTGCGCGTCGGCGAGGCGGCACAGCACATCGGCCTGAGCCGTCCGGTCCCCCAGCGACTCCGCCATGCGCAGAGCCCGGTGGTGGCAGGCGACGGACCTGTCGTAATCGCCCACCGCGAAGCTCACCTCGCCCAGATTGCGTAAGGTCAGCGCCTCGCGGGACGCGTTGCTCAGCTCGGTGAAGATCACGAGAGCCCGTTCGAGCAGAGCCAGCGCGGAGTCGCTGTCGCCGAGGTGGAAATGGGCGCCGGCCAGACTCCGCAGCATCTCCGCCGCACCGGCCAAGTCGCCGGCGCGTTCGGTCGCGTCGAGGCATTCGCGCACCACAGTCGCCCACTCGTGCCACCAGCCCTCCCGCTGATAGAAGCCCTGCACCGTGAGCTCCAGCTGCCAGGCGTCGTACACCCGGCCCCTGTCGTTCGCCTGACGCATGACCGCCTTGAGCACCTCACGCTCGGCGGCGAACCAGTCGGCGGCTTCCCGGCCGTCCCGCGGACTCTCGTCGACGACCCCGTCGGGCACCGCGGGTGGGTCGGCGTCGATCTCGGCATTGATGAAGAGATTGGCCGCGTACGCCGTCCGCCGATAGAGGCCGAGCAGCCGGTCCGCGGCCGCCTCGCGCTCCGGGCCAGGCTCGGCGTCGAGCATCAGTTCCCGCGCGTACGCGGCGATGAGGTCGTGGGCGCCGTAGCGACCGGGCAGCCGTTCGGTGACCAGCCGGCTGCGCACCAGCTCGCCGAACACCTCGCGGGCGTCGCGTGCGGACAGGCCGCCGAGGCTCGCCGCCGCCGCGCGGGTGATGTCCGGGCCTGGATGCAGTGCCAGCAGGCGGAAGAGTCGCGCGGCAGCAGGGTTGAGGCTGCGGTAGGACCAGGAGAAGATGGCGCGCAGGTCGCTGTCCGGGTCATCGGAGCCAAATCCGTCGAGACTGCCCTGAGCCTCGTGCAGTTCACGCGCGACATCCGACAGCCGATATCCGGGTCGGGCCAGGGCCCGGGCGGCCACCATGGCGAGTGCCAGCGGAAGGCCCCCGCACAGGTCGACGATCTCGTCCAGCGCCCGCCGTTCGGCCAGAGCACGGGCGCGCCCGACGCGCGAGATCAGGAGTTCGCGCGCCTCGTCGGTCGGCAGGACGTCGAGCGTGAGCACGTGGGCCCCGTGTGTCGTGGCGAGACCGGCCAGGCTGTACCGGCTCGTGACCAGGACGAGGCTGCCGGGAGCGCCGGGCAGCAGCGGCCGGACCTGATCGGCGTCGCGGACGTTGTCCAGCACGATCAGCACCCGCCGCTCGGCCAGGACACTGCGGTAGAGCCCCGACCGGGCCAGGTAGCTCGCCGGGATGTCGGGTCCACGGACGCCAAGTGCGTGCAGGAAGTCCTCCAGCACCTCTCCCGGTGTCAGCGCGGCGTCCGGATCAAGGCCCCGGAGGTCGACGTGGAGCTGACCGTCGGGGAACTCGTCGGCCACCAGGTAGGCCAGGTGGGTCGCCAGGCTCGTCTTGCCGATGCCGGGGATGCCCTCGATGGCGACGATCCGCAGGGCGTTCCCGCCAGCTCGGCCGTGGATGAGCGCCAGTGCCCGGCGCAGGCTCTTGTCCCGCCCCGTGAAGTGAGGCAGGTCGGGCAACAACTGCGCCGGGCGGACGAAGAAGCCGTCCGCCGACGGGTCCTTGGAGGGCAGTGGTGCTTCCGCCCGCTCGGCGGGGCCGGGATCGCCGTTGCGCAGGACCGTACGGTAGGCCTCCTGGATCTCCCGGCCCGGATCGATCCCGAGGTCGTCGGCGAGCCGGCCGCGCAGTTCCTGGTAGAGAGCGACCGCCTCAGCCTGCTGCCCGACCGCGGCCAGGGTCAGCAGCAGTCTGGCCTGAACGGCCTCGTCCAGAGGACGTTCCTGGGCCACACGCCGCAGCATCGGAAGCACAGCTCGCCCCGCGCCGGCGGACAGCGCCAGGTCGGTGGCCTCCCGCACCAGATCGGCGTACTCGTTGTCGACGGCCTCGAATTCGGCGATCGGGCGACTGATCAACTCCGGCGCTCCGGCGCACGGCCCGCGCGACAGCTCCAGCGCTTCGACGTAGGCCGCCAGTGCCTGCGCGGGATCGTCGGCCGCCCGCGCCCGCTGCGCCAGGCGTCGAAATGTCAGCAGGTCCAGCCCGTCGGCGTCGACCACGATGCGATAGCCGGACGCGTCACTCACCAGCCACCTGCCGGACGCACGAGGGCGCAGGCCGGGTTCGAACAGCCGCCGGAGCCGACCCAGATAAAGGTGCACGATGTTCGCGGCGCTGCGCGGCGGTCGCTCGTCCCACAACAGGGCGACGAAATCCGCGAGGCCGACCGGCTGGCCGGCCCGCGCCAGAAGCAACGCCAGAATGAGGCGTTGCTGGCGCGACCCGGGATCGACAGGCTGCCCGCCGCGCCACACCTCCACGGGGCCTAGCACCGCGAAGCGCACGTCGTCCTGCGCCCCGGTCACGGAATCGACCCCCATCAGTGTCGCCGTCGGCCAGTGATCATTGGAAGCTTAGGCGAGCAGTTCGGACGGGACCGCTGGTACCGGCGGTTGCGGCCGGACGCTTGTGAACTCCGACCACCCGGCCCCGTAGTACAAGGCGTGATGTCATCCCGTGAACCGCTGGTCGGACGCGAAGTGGAGACGCATCTGGCTCGCCTTCGGCGAGAAGCTGCGCCGCCACGGAGCCTTTCGCGGCTCCACGTTTCCCACCGTACGGTCAATGCCCATCTCTATCGAGTTTTTCCGAAGCTCGGAATATCGGCTTCGTGACGCCTTTCCTCGCATTGTCCGGAGCAGCGGAACGGCTAAAGTAGGAATTAACAGGCCGGCTCCTACCCTTCCCTCGAACTGTTGAAGTCGACGGGGGGAACACGATGCCGACGTCACCTGATACCGAGGCGCACATGCGGGAGCTCCACCGGGCCAACGGCGGCGCGCTGCTCCACTATCTGAGGAGACTGACCCCTGCAGGCGCATCCTGCACTGCCGAGGATCTGGTGCAGGAGACCATGGTCAGAGCCTGGCGCAACCTCGACAAGATGCCCTCCGGCCCGGAGCCGCAGCGACGCTGGCTGTTCAAGGTCGCGCGGCGCCTCGCCATCGACGCGCACCGCAGACGGCAGACGCGGCCCGTGGAGGTCGGCCTGGCCGAGACGGACCTGTCGCCGCCGGTGAACGCCGCGGCGGAAACGGCAATCGCATCGCTGACCCTGCGGCGCGCCGTCGGTGAACTGGCCCCTGCCCATCGGTCCGTGCTGATCGAATTGTATGTGAAAGGCCACTCTGCCGGCGAGGTCGCCGACCGACTCGGCCTTCCCGTCGGCACCGTGAAATCACGCGCGCACTACGGCGTGCGGCATGTGCGCAACGCGCTGACGAGCCGCTGAACGACAAGGTGTCGGCACGCGCCGGCCATCTCGGAAGGGACCGGTCGGCGACCTCAGCCCAATCGGGTACGCACCACCAGGTCGTGCAGGGCGTCCACCGCCGTCGGGTCCACCTGCCCGGGCAGCTCCGAGGAGTCCCGGGCAGTCTCGAGCTCGGCGCGCAACCGCGGCACGTCAGTGGCGAGGTGCTGCGCAGCGCCTGCGGGGAGTGGTCCGTGCTCGGCCTCCCGCTTGGCGGCGATGAGATCCGGCACGTACGGCAACCTCGCTCCGAGCACACCGAGGTCCGCCTCCAGGAGGCCGGTCCGCATCAGGTGGATGCCGGTGAGCAGGACCCGCAGCGTGTACAGCGCGGGCTTGAGCTGCCCGGTCCTGGCGTACAACTTCTCCTGGGTGGCCGCGAACCCGAGGTAGTGGTGCGCGTGGTGCCGGGTGACCAGTCGCGGGGCCAGCGAAACGAGCTCGGCGTGCACCGCGCTGGTCACGACCACCAGCGGCGACAGCACCTGCTCCAGAACGTAGCCGTTGCGGCTGTTCAACAGCTTGGCGAACTTCAGCAGATCGTGGCTCACCACGTCCAGCTCGACACCGTCGCGCACGCCCATGTGCTGCAACGTCTGCGGTCCGGTACGCAGCCCGACCACCTCCTCGGGCGAGAGCAGGTGCGCGGCTCGCAGATCCAGGTCGGAGTCGATGGACGCGAACCCGTACAGATGCGCACCGCTGACGGTGGCGAACAGCAGCGGGCGAGGCAGGGCGCGGACTGCCTCCGCGGCCCACGACGGCACGTCGATGGTCACTGCAGGTTCCTCCGCCGTACGGCCGTGAGCAGCTGATCCACTTCATCCCGGTCGGGCTGTTCGGGAAGCGCGGTGGTGGCGGCCGCGTCGGCGAGCTCGACGAGCAGGTCGGCGCCCCAGGCGGCGACCTCGTCCCAGGACAGCTCACCGCGCCGCACCGCCAGCAGCTGCTCACGCAGGTGGCGAACGTCGACCAACACGTCCCCGGTACGCAGCACGTGCACCCCGGCGACCAGCAGCCGGATCATGTGCATTGCCTGTTTGTGGTTCGTCTCGCCGGTACGCGCGCGGCGGGCGGCCACCCGGTTGAGCTGATCCCGGGCGTAGCTGCCGTAGGTCTCCGCCACCCGCCTCGACAGGAACGCCTGCCGCGCCGCCAGTAACCGTTCCCCGTCCACGGTGACCGTCTCGACCAGCGGGGACCAGAGCACCTCCAGAACCGTCGGGTTGCCCTGCAGGGCAAGCACGCAGAAGCGTTCGAACTCCCAGGAGAACTGCTCCGCCGCCGGACCGTCGAAGTGGGTGGGCGGCTTGTCGAGACGCCAGAACGCCTGCGTGGGTGCCACGTACACGCCACGCCGGTCGTAGTCGGAGTCCGGGCCGTGCAGCCCGTACGCCCGTGACCCGACCACAACGGCGAGGGCCGTATGCCGTTCGACAAGCTCGATCACGCCCGGGAGGCTACCCAAGCACCGGCCCGCATGCGTCATCCTTTCCAGGCAACCGGCGCAGACACCTGCACGGCCTGAGATGGGCATCGGTCGGCCGGCTAATGACGTTGCGCCGCCGATCCGCCAGGTTAAGCTGACGGCATGATCAGCTCGCCCGCGTACCCGATGGCGTCCCCCGACGTCCTGTTCGGCGCGCGGCGACGCCGGCGGCACCACGACCGCCTGCGCTGAGCAGTCTTCTCTGCGATCGGCGGATCGAGCCGCCGGTCATCATCGATCGTCCTCGGTCCGCCCGCATCCTCATCCGGTGATCCGCGCCGCGGATCCGAGCGAGATCGGCGTACCCCATGGATTTGGAAAAGCTTCTGGCCGACCGGCTGGCGCCGGCGTTCGCGACGGTGGCGGGCGAGCGGGTCGACCCGGTCGTACGGCGCTCCGAGCGGGCTGATTTCCAGTCCGACGCGGCGCTGGCTCTGGCCCGTCGGCTCGGCCGGCCGCCCCGCGTCATCGCCGCCGAGGTGCTGCGGCACGCCGAGCTGGCCGACCTGTGCAGTGTGGCGGAGCTTTCCGGGTCGGGCTTTCTCAACCTGACCGTCTCCGACGCCGCCCTGGCCAGCATGGTGTCCGCGCTGGCCGGCAGCTCGCGGCTGGGAGTGCCGGTGGTCGCCGCGCCAGAGACGGTGATGGTCGACTACTCGGCGCCCAATGTGGCGAAGGAGATGCACGTCGGGCACCTGCGGTCGACGGTGATCGGCGACGCGGCGGCGCGCCTGTTGGAGTGGCTGGGGCACCGGGTGTTGCGGGCCAATCATCTGGGCGACTGGGGTACGCCCTTCGGCATGCTGATCGAGCATCTGGTCGACCTCGGCGGGGCCGACGCGGCGCAGGAACTGTCGATGGGTGACCTGGACTCGTTCTACAAGGCAGCTCGGGCCACGTTCGACGGCGACGAGGCGTTCCGGGAGCGGTCCCGGCGGCGGGTCGTGGCGTTGCAGGGCGGCGATGAGGCGACGTTGGGGCTCTGGCGGTTGCTGGTGGAGCAGTCCGAGCGGTACTTCCTGACCGTGTACGACCTGCTGGACGTGACCCTCACCGAACGGGACTTCCACGGTGAGAGCAGCTACAACGACCTGCTCGGCGCGGTGGTCGAGGACCTGGACCGACTCGGGCTGCTGCGGGAGAGCGAGGGTGCGGCCTGCGTGTTCCCGCCGGGTTCCGTCGGTCGGGACGGCGAGCCACTGCCGTTGATCGTCCGTAAGTCCGACGGCGGGTACGGCTACCCGGCGACCGACCTGGCGGCGATCCGGCACCGGACCGCCACGTTGGGCGCGACCCGGCTGCTCTACGTGGTCGGGCTGCCGCAGCGGCGACACTTCGAGATGGTGTACGCCGTCGCCGCGCAGGCCGGATGGCTGACCCCGCCGGCCCGGGCCGAGCACGTCGGGTTCGGCTCGATCCTCGGTCGGGACGGGCGGATGCTGCGGAGCCGGGCCGGCGGTTCGGTGAAGCTGGTGGGGCTGCTGGAGGAGGCGATCGCTCGGGCCACCGCACTGGCTCGGCAGCGGAACCCGGAGTTGGGCGAGGCTGAGGCGGCGGAGGTGGGCCGGGCGGTGGGCATCGGCGCGATCAAGTACGCGGACCTGTCCAGTGACCGGCACCGGGACTACGTGCTCGACTGGGAGAGGATGCTCTCGCTGGACGGCAATACCGCTCCCTATCTTCAGTACGCGTACTCGCGGATCCGGTCGATCTTCCGGCGGGCCGGGGTGGCGGCCTGCCCGGAAGCGGAGATCTCGCTGGCCGACCCGGCCGAGCGGGCACTCGCCTTCGAGCTTGTCGGCTTCGCCAGAGTGGTCGACGAGGTGGCCGTGAGCCTGGAGTTCCACCACCTCGCCGGATACCTGTACCGGCTGGCCGCCACGTTCAGCACGTTCTACGAGCGGTGTCCCGTGCTGCGGGCCGACGACCCGGTCCGGGAGAGCCGTCTGGTGCTCTGCGACCTGACCGCCCGGGTGCTCCGGCAGGGGCTCCACGTTCTCGGCATCCGGACCCCGGAACGGATGTGAGCAGGCCCGGTGTCACCCCTCGTCATCGCAGCATCGCCCGCCACCGGGGAAAGCTCAGGCCAAGTTCGGTCGCCATCAGCCGGCTCAGCGTGCGCTGGCTGGTGGCCAGTGCCCGCGCATGTTGAGCGAGGCCGCGTTGATCTGCGGGTTCCTGCCGCAACGTCTCGGCCAGCGCGACAAGTCGCGGGTCCCGGGGCTCGGGTAGCCGCAGGCACGATCTGGGCGTCGGTCCCCTCGACGCGAGTTCCTGCACGAGGACCGCGTGCAGCGCGGGCCGCTCGGTTCCGTCACGGTGGTGGTCGACGAGCGCTGGGACGACGTGTCGCGCCAGTTCGGTGAGGAAGACGAGCGTGGGTTCGCCGGTCTCCGTCAGGGTCGACGGCGCGTCGACAAGGAGCACTGTGGCGACGACGCTGCGGGTGTGCGCCAGATGGCGTGCGGAAGCCCGGCCGGAACGAACGGCAGACCTGAGTACGCCGACTCATGCCCGGCCGGGTTGATCCGTCCAGGCTGGACCGCGTGATGGCTGAAGGGGTCGGCACAGCTCGGCGAGGCGGCCCGATCGTGGGACTCCTGGTCCTGGTCTGGGTCTGCGGGCTGATGGCTGCGGCCGGGTGGTGGGTGGGCATCGGCTTGGAGCAGTGGAGCGTCAGCTACGGCGACCAGCCCGCCGAGTTCGCAGACCTCAGACGTCGGGCGAGCGTGGCCCTGCTGGTCGTCGCGTTTGTGGCGACCGCAGGGCCGGCCGTCATCGCGCTCGTCGCGTACCAGCTGCGGCGGGTGCGCACCGCAGTTGTTTCCTGGTGCTGACCGTCGTGATCGCCGTGCCCGCCGCACCGATCGCCGTGCTCACCGTCCGGGACCTCGATCCGGCGCCGGCACCGACCACGCCCGGCCCGCCGGGGCACTGCGTGGAACACAGCGGCGGGGACACCCGCTGCCCGGGCGGCTGACGGAGCGGTTCGTCAGACCAGCGTGCATGATGCCGCTCATCTCAAGGCAAGGAGCACAGCCGGATGGCCACGGTGACGGTTCGGGATGAGACAGCGACGGGCAGGGCGATAGATCAGTGGCCCTTGACCGGGCTGCCGGAGCGCATCTCCGCGCGGGAGCTGGTTCGGTTGCGCGTACGCGAGGAGGTGGCGCGGTTCAACGCCGACCAGGCCGAGGTCTTCCGGGGCCTGGTGCGACCCACCGACGCGGAGGCGACGTTGAACGGCTATCGGGTCGGTCGGGGCCGGCGGCTGGACTGGGAGCGTCAGGCGGACGCGGCGTGTGACGCCTTCGCCCGTAACGGGTTCGTGCTGCTCGTGGGTGACCGCCAGGTCGAGGATCTGGACGAGGAGATCGACCTGCTCGCGGATCCCGAGGTGGCCTTCGTGCGACTCGTCCCGCTGGTGGGTGGCTGACGTGGGCGACTGGACGTCGTTGCTTCCCGCTCTGACCGCGTCGGAGCGTCGGGAGGTGGAAGCGGGGCTGGTGGAGGCCGATGCCCGAGTTCGGCCGCTGCTCCAGAAGACGGCAGACTATTACTGGGCAGCGCAGGTGACAAACACGCCGGAGTGGGCCGTCACCGAGTCGTGGCCGCCCGAGCTTCGCCGCCGCGCCGCGCTGGCCATGCATCTGGAGGCGGCGACCGGTTCGGTGCCGAGCGCACTGAACTACGTCGTGCGGAGTCTCGCCGACGGCGTGCAGGACTGGACCCGGGCGGATCTGCTGTGGTGCCTGGATGTCGCCGGGCGGGGATGGGGCTACCAGAACGCCACCGACCTGGAGTTGCCGGCGGTTATCGCCGGGTGCCTGTCCCCTGCGGACCTGGCCGACCTGGTCCCGGCGCTTTCAGCCCTGTTCGACGAACTCGCCACTGACCATTTCGTCTCGGCTGGACCTCGACTGCGGGTCGTCACGCTGCTCGGGGACGCGCTCGACCGCGCCACCGGTCGCCGCGTGCCGTCCCGGTTGCTGCACAACGGGGACGAGTTCGGTCCCCTCGTCCGCGCCGGCCTGGAGGACGTCCTCGCCGCGCCGGGCGTACCCGAGTTGCTGGTGCACTGCGCCTCGCTCGACAAGCCGGTGGCGCCTGCGGGGTGGCTGCGCGGCCTCGACGGGCAGCTCGCGACCGCTACCGAAGGGGCGAAGGCGATCCGCCGGGTCCTGGAGGCGTTCGCCGCCCACCGGCACTCAGTGCACGACGACTCGGACCGACTCCTGCGTGGCCTGGTGTGGGCGCTGTCCCGGGAGTCGGACGACGACGCGACGGAGCTGCTGGCGAAGGTCACCGCCACCGCCGCGGCCGCTCCCCGGCACGCGTCCGGTTTTCCCCACGCGCAACGCACCGCGATCGCCGCCGTGCAACTGCTGGCAGGGCGCGACGGTGAGGTGCCGGTGCGGACCCTGGCGCGGCTCGCGGTGACAGTGAAGAACAAAGCCGTACGCGGTCGCGTGCACACCGCGTTGGCCCGCCTCGGCGCCCTGCGGGGATGGTCACTCAGCGAGGTGATGGAACTCGCCATCGACGATCACGGGCTCGACACCGATGGGAGCCGACGCACCCAGGTCGGCCCGTACGAGGCGACAGTGCGGGTCGTGGGCGAGAAAGCGCGTCTGACCTTCGCTCGCGGTGACGTCGGGCTCAAGGGCGTCCCGGCCGCGGTCAAGGAGACCCACGCCGCTGAACTGAAGCAGCTACGCGACCTGGCGAAGGGCATCAACGCGACACTGGCCGCCGAGCGTCAGCGGGTGGAGTCGCTGCTGTCCGAGGAGCGCACCTGGGCGTACGCGGACTGGGTGTCGCGCTTCCTGGACCACCCGATCACCGGGACGTACGGGCGGCGGCTGCTCTGGGAAACCAGCGCCGACGGGCGCGGCTGGACGGCGGGCCTGCCCCGCGAGGACAGCGACGGGTGGACAATCGCCGGTCTTGACGGGCGGCCGGTGCGCGGTGACCGGTTCCGGCTGTGGCATCCCCTCCGCGCCGGGGTGGACGAGACCCTCGCCTGGCGTGAACGGGTGCTCGCTACCGGCCTGACACAACCGTTCAAGCAGGCGTTCCGTGAGGTCTACCTGCTCACGCCGGCCGAGGAGCAGACCAGTTCCTACTCCAACCGGTTCGCCGCGCACATCCTGCGCTACCGGCAGGCGAACGCGCTCATGCGCGCCCGTGGCTGGCAGGCCAGCTACCTCGGCAGGTGGGACGGCGGGTACGACAGCCAAGCCACGAAGATCTTCGGCGGTGGTGCGTGGCGGGCGTCCTTCCACCACCAACTTGTCGACACGGACAATCTCGGCGACTACGACGTCCAGTACTGCTCCACAGACCAGGTGCGCTTCGCCCGACAGGAGGGCACGACCTGGCGGCCCGCACCTGTCACGGACGTGCCGATGTTGGTGTTCACCGAGGCGATGCGCGACGTGGACCTGTTCGTCGGCGTCACCTCGATCGCCACGGACCCGCAGTGGGCAGACCGTGGCGAGGACCGGTTCCGGGACTACTGGCAGACCACAGTGGTCGGTGAGTTGACCCCGTCGGCGCAGGTCCGCCGGGACGCCCTGGCCCGGCTGCTCCCCCGCATGGCCATCGACGACCGGGTCACCCTCGAAGACCGTTACCTGCACGTACGCGGGAACCTGCGCGGCTACCGGATCCACCTCGGCTCGGGCAACATCATGATGGAGCCCAACGACGCCTACCTCTGCATCGTCCCCGCGCCTGGGGGTACCGGGCGGCTGCACCTGCCGTTCGACGACGACCCGATGCTGTCGACGATCCTGTCGAAGGCAATCATGCTCGCCGCCGACGACAGGATCACCGACCCCACGGTGCTGAGGCAGCTCACCTCATGACCACCATCACGCCGGCCGGTCGCCGTCCAGCGACGCCACTTTCCGTTCCGCGCGTACCTTTAGCCGCGGGCCGGCCGGCGTCGCGGCAGGTTGTCGGTGGGGAGTGGCATAGTTCTGCCCGTCAGCGGGGAGGGCGGGCGCGGCGGCGATGCGGGATCGCCGCACGTGCCCGGCAGGAGGGAGCGGAGCGACAGGTGAACGAGGCTGGGACCGCACCGATCTCCGAGGCGCACCCCACCACCAGCGGACGGTTGCTGCTGCGTGCGCCCACGGCCGTGGACCTGGCGGACGTGTACCGGATCCACGGCGACCCTCGGACCAACCAGTTCAACCCGGACGGCCCACACGCTGACGTCGAGGCCAGCAGGGAACTGCTCGACGGCTGGCTCGACCACTGGCGCACGCACGGGTTCGGTTACTGGGCGGTGCAGTCGACGACGAGCGGTGAGGTGATCGGCTTCGCTGGTCTCCGTCGCGGCCAATGGCTCGGTCGTCCCATCCTGAATCTGTACTACCGCTTCGCCCCTCCCCACTGGGGGCACGGCTACGCCACCGAGGCGGCACGACACGCCGTCGAGTGGGCCGCCGCGCACACGCCGGACCTGCCCGTGCTGGCCCGCACCACCGCCGACAACCTTCCGTCCATCCGGACGGCACAGGCGGCGGGTCTGATACGGCGGCCCGACCTCGACGCGGCCGACGACGGGGTGTGGACTGTGGTGCTGGCCTCGCGCTGACGGTCGGCTCCTGACCTACGCGGACCTCTGCGAGCCGAAAGGCCCGGAGGGCTCATACCGGAGCCGGTGCGTAGTGTTCCGGTATGGCACAGCGACTGGTCAGCGTATGGCAACCGTTCTTCCTTGGTAGCGCGAGTCGGGGCGCGGCCATCGATGCCGCGACGGAGTTGGAGGATCTCGGCTACTCGCGGCTCTGGTTCTCGGGCGGCTTCGGGGAGAACGTCGCCCCCCGCTTCCGGGAGATCCTGGACGGGACCAGGCGCATCGGGGTCGCGTCAGGGATTGTGAGCATCTGGCATTCGTCGCCCTCTGAGGCGGCGGCGTTCGCACAGGACGCGGAGCGGGCCCATCCCGGCCGGTTCCTGCTCGGTCTCGGCGCCAGCCACGCAGTGGTGGTGGAAGGCAGCGGCACAACCTACCGCAAGCCGTATTCGAGAATGGTGGAGTACCTCGACGGTCTCGACGCGGCCGGGCTCCCTCCCGAGCGGCGGATCCTGGCCGCGCTCGGCCCACGGATGCTTGAGCTCTCCCGCGACCGTTCGGCCGGGGCGCACCCGTATTTCGTCCCTGCCCAGCACACCGCCGAGGCCCGGGCGGCGATCGGGCCCGACCGGTTGCTCGCCCCCGAGGTCGCGGTGGTCCTCGACGCAGACGCCGCCGCGGCGCGCGCCACGGCTCGGCAGTACACGAGCGGATACCTCGCCCTGCCGAACTACACAAACAACCTGCGGCGATTCGGCTGGACCGACGAGGACTTCGCCGCAGGCGGCAGTGACCGACTCGTCGATGCCCTGATTCCCTGGGGCACAGCCGAAGAGGTCGCTGCCGGGCTGGACAAGCACTATCAGGCCGGCGCCGACGAGGTGGCGGTCCAGGTCCTCAATGGCGGCGACGCCACGACATTCCCCGCCGACGCGTTCCGCGCTCTCGCCGCAGTCCTGATCTGACACCGTGAAGTGCCGGTGGTGGGAGGCACCGGGCCGCCAGGACAGGTCTGTGGTCGGTTTCCCGGCCGGTTGTTCGGGTATCGCCGCTGGTCAGGGCCAAGGAAGGGACACACATGACCGAGCACGACGAGCGACGTGGCGGGGAGCAGACCGGGGTGCCGCAGGACGAGGATGCCCGCAGCACCCGGGCGGCGCAGGACGCCCACGGCGGCAGCATGGCACCGGGGCTTGTCGACGACACGGGCCACCCGGTGGCGCAGGCCCCGGCCGACCGGTTGGCCGAGGCCGAAAACGCGGACTGAGCCGCGAGTGGCGGGCCAGGTTGCGCTGCTTGTCGAACGTCGGTGGCCGGCCGCCGAGGCTGCCACGCCTGCGGCGGTCGGCCGACCGGGCGGATGGAGATCTCCACAAGCCTCACCACCGCCCCGGCCGCTCCGACAACCGCATGGGTGACCCCGACTCCTGTCCGCCAAACAGCGGTCAGTCCTCGTCGGCCTTCTTCTTGTCGCGCTCCATGGCCAGATCGAGCGCGAGGACGCTGCCGATGATGAGCAGCGGGTCGACGCCGGCAGTGACCTGCACGGCGTAGGTGTCCCGGATCGTCAGCCACCGCTTGGACACCACGGCCACCTCGGTGCCGTCGCGTTCGATCACGTACTCGTGGTCGAGCAGGTCACCCTTCATCTCCAGGTCGTCTGACCCGGGCACGTCGATGGTGAACTTGTCGCGGAACGGCGTGATCAGTTTCTTGCGGACCTCTGCGGCCTTCTCACCGCCGATGCGGATCTCGTACGTGGGGCGTAGCGCCACCAGGTGCCGGTGCAGCGTGGCGACCTCCTGGCCGGAGGCGTCCTCAATGACGATCTTGTTGCGGACGCTGAGAACCTTGCCGTCGACGTGGAAGACCTTGGTGCCGTGCTCGTCGATCACGTCGAAGTCGTCGCCGATCGAGAAGAACCGCTCCTTGATGACAAACATGGTTCGATTCTCCCCCACCGCGCGCGGAAGTGCCGGCCTCTGGTGGGCGCCAGCCACCAACTGGTGCATCACGATGAAACTGCTCAATGGATATGTCCGGCCGGCCAATCCGCTCAAGTCCCGCCCTGGCATGACTGGGTCCTCCGACCGGAGGTCGGAGGTGGGATCGCGCAACCCGTCCGCACAGGGCATAGTGGCCGGCGGCACCATCGACCGATGTTGCCTGCCCTTGGTGAAGGTGGATGGAAGTGACGACGCGCTTACGTGTCCGATGGACCCGAGCGGCCGCATTGATCACGCTGACCGCGGGGACGCTCGCGGTGTCGGCGGCGCCCGCCACTGCCGCGCCGGAGACCGTCCGCATCCTGAGCGTGTCGGCGGAGAACGTGAAACCCAACGAGACGGTACGCGTGCAGTATCGCGTCACCAACAACGGAGGCCGGGCCGAAACGGCCATCGTCGTGGTCGGCGGCGGCTTGCGATGCACCTCCGGATGCCGGGTAGAGCCGAAACTCGGTCCTGGCCGGAGCCAGACCTTCGACACCACGCTCGTCGCCCCCGCAGCTCGCCCGGGTGAGACAACCGGCCTCAACATCTCGATCGGCGTGCGGCTTGCCGGGCAGAACACCTACGCCCACAAGATGGTCTACGTCCACGGCCCAGGTGCGTCGTCGCCCGGCGGCGACAAGCCGGCGGCCGGGGTGAGCGGGGTCTCCGGGAGGGTCCGCGACGCTGACGGAAAGGCGATCGGTGGCGTGGCTCTGACCATTCGGGACAGCGCCGGGCACGAATACCGGACGACCAGCAGCCCCAGCGGCCAGTTCTCGGTCACGGCCAGCGCCGGCAAGACGATCGCCGCAGGACCCATCACTGTCCGCGCGGTCAAGGACGGCTACCGCACCGCTCGCACGACAGTACGGGGCAGCGCCGGTGGCGCCGCGACCGTACGGCTGACCCTCTCCGCGGTGGCGACGCCCGCCAAGACGTCGGCGGTACCGACGGCAGAGGCAAGCCCTCCCGCCGCGGCAGGCGACGGCACCCCCGAGGCCGCGCCGCCCACGCTCAAGGCCGTCAGCGACGAGGGGAGCGGTTCGTCCCTGTTCTTCCTCCTGGGCGGCTTGCTGTTCGCCGCGGGCCTGGGCGCGCTCGCACTGGTGGTGATGCGTCGAAGGAACGCACCGGAGGCGGATGTTCCCCCGACCCAGCCGTTGGCACCGGCCGGTAGGGGCATGGCCGACGCTCCGACAGTTGTCCTGCGGCCGTTGAAGCCTCTATAGATCGTCGGGCCACCAGTGCGGATCAAGGCTCCTGCCGTGACCGTGAGGGCATCGTCCGTAGCCCGTGTTTGAGACGCTCCAATGCTGGCGGCAGTACGGGGCGTCGCACTGGCTGCACAGGCCGGCGTCGTCGTAAAAGCCAGCGGTGGTTACGGCCGCGTACCGGTACGGCTGGGCGAAAGCATCGGCGATCCGTTCCGCCTGCGCCACGTCGACCGGTTGGCCGGATCCGTTGCCCGCCGCGATCCCGGAGAACAACAGCCACCACTGATCGCCTCCGCTGCGCTGCCGGGCAGTGTTGTAGGTGTTGCGCTGCGCCGACGGCCAGCGCTGCCAGTCAGCAGGTCGGGTGCCGGGTGGGACGAGTTCGACACGTGCTGACGGTCGCCCACACACCGCGCACGGCGGCTCCGCTACGAGGGCCTGGAGCATGGGTCATCATTCCGTCCGTCGCCACCTGGTGCCTTGGATGCACCTCGTCGCGACCACTCGATCACGAGCTACCGTCGTCGGGGAAGGCGCTCCGCGAGGGTCTCGCGCAGATCGTCGGGCAGCCCGTCGACCTCGACCAGCTCAGGCAGCAGTTCCGGCTCGGTCATGTACGCGCGAAACGCCATCGCGATCGACACGCCGTGCGACGGACGGTCCTCCACGGTCACCGGATCGCCGGCCCGCACCTCGCCCGGCTCCAACACCCGCAGGTAGGCGCCCGGACGGCTCGCCCGGGCGAAGGTCTTCACCCAGCCCGGCTCCCCCATCTTGTGCTGGAACGTGGCGCACGGAATGCGACCGAAGGTTGGCTGCAGGACCAACAGTGCACCGACGCGCCACCGCTCGCCGATGACCGCGCCGTTGACGTCGACTCCCTCGGTCGTCAGGTTCTCGCCGAAGAGGCCATTGGGCAGCCGCCGGCCCAGCCGCGCCTGCCACCAGCCGTAATCCTCCAGCGCGTACGCGTAGACGGCCTGGTCGTCACCGCCGTGATGCTCGACGTCGAAGATCCGGTCACCGACCAGGCCGCTGTGCAGCCCGGTCGTCTTGGGCCCCGGCGCGCGTACGGTGACCGCGTGGCCCACCGGCTGCTTGTTGATGCCCGTGACACCAACGCCCTTGGCCGGGTTGGGCTCCGGCACTGCCAGGTTTACCGAAACGATAGTGCTCACATCCGGCAACCTAGCCGCCCTGACCGCCCCACGCCGAGCGCATTTCTCCGCAGTGCTCGATCGCGTCGAGCGCCTCGGCCCTCTATTGCCATCCGTCGATTCGTGGTAGAAATCCGTCACACAGGCCATCAACGGCCAAGGTTTTCTTCACATGGAGGCGACGTGCGGGTCTTCGCCGGGTGGCTTGTGGGTCTCACCGTTGCCGCAGGGGTCGTGGCACCGGCCAGTCCGGTAGCGGGTGCCGCGACATCCGCAACAACCTCGACCGCCGTGGCGCCGATGGCCGTCGGCCCGCAACCCGGCACCTTCACCGGCCGGGGGTTCGACACCTGCACGGCACCGTCACAGGCCGCCATGGACACCTGGCGAACCAGCTCGCCCTACGGCGCGATAGGCATCTACATCAGCGGGGACAGCCGCACCTGCTCCCAGCCCAACCTCACCGCCACGTGGGTGGCAAACCAGACGAACAACGGATGGCGACTGCTCCCCATCGAGCTGGGTTACCAGGCACCGTGCGGCACCCGCGCTCCGAAGATGTCCGCCGATCCCACCACCGCCCGGTCACAGGGCGTCTCCGCGGCGAACAGGTCCGCGAACGCCGCCCAGGCACTGGGCATCGGCAGTGCGAGCACCATCTACAACGACATCGAGCAGTACCCGTCCAACGCGTCGTGCCGGGCCGCGGTGCTGTCGTTCCTGTCCGGCTGGGTCGAGCAACTGCACGCGCGGGGCTACCTCGCCGGCATGTACTCCAGTGGCTCGTCCGGAATCAAGGACGTCTGCGATGCGTACGGCAACCCGAGCTACACGCGGCTCGACCAGATCTGGATCGGCTGGTGGAACGGGGTGGCCGACACGCGGGCCGGCAGCTACTGCCCCGACTCCTACTACGCGAACCAGCAGCGCGTGCACCAGTACGCCGGCGACGTCACCGAGACGTGGGGCGGCGTGACGATGAAGATCGACCGCAACTACCTCGACGTGAGGGTCACGCAGACCCCGCCGCAGCAGTGGACCACGACCATCGACAACAGCACCTCGGGCGGGTTCACGGCGAGCACCGCGTGGGGCACCTCGGCCTACTCCGGCCAGCGGTACGGCACCGACTACCGGTTCGCGAGCCCGGTGTCGTCAAGCGACGTCGCCTGGTTCCGGTCGACCATTCCGGCAACCGGGAACTACGAGATCTCGGTCTGGTACCCGGCCGACGCCGGCTACAACGATCAGACGCCGTATCTGGTGGCGACCACCACCGGGAACAGGTCGGTGTCGGTCAACCAACGGACCAATGGCGGCCGATGGGTCTCGATCGGTGTGTTCACCCTGGCGGCCGGCACGGGCAACACGGTCGGCGTGAGCCGCTGGACCGGTGGCACAGGGCTCGTGGTCGCCGACGCGGTACGGATCACCCGGGCCTGAACTCTCACGTCGGGTGCCGGCCCGCAGCAGGGCGCCGCCGGTCCGCCGCCGGACCTCAGGCGCGGGGACGGGACGGCGGGCGGTCAGCTCCGGCGGCGTCGGATCCGTCTGACACCTCGCGCTCGGACCGCCCGAACCGTCACCGGCTAGGCCGGCTCGCGCACACCGTCGTCGCCGTCATCCGGCATCGGTTCGACAGGGGCCTGCGGCAGTTCGTCGGGCGTGTCCGGCAGCAGCTCGCTGGCGTCGTCCGGTACGGGCTCACGCGGGTCGATGGGCGGATACTGTTCGGGGTCGAGGTCCGGTCCAGTCATCCAGCGAGTATCCGTCACCTTCGGCGCTGCCGCTCGCGGGACCGAATCGCCACGCCCCCGCCGTGGCCCCAGCCGCATCGATGACAGAAACGGGAGTGCCAAGTTCGACGGTACGGAGGTCCCTACGCTGGTGCGCTCGATCTCCACCGAGCGGAAGGTATCCACTGTCCACAGCCGACGACGTGCACACGGCGGCCGTCGCGACCGACCCCAGCACTGGAAGCTCATGCGGTTCGTGCTCTGGAACGGCCCACCCACCGCGGCCCTCCACCCCAGGACGGCGTCGTGCTGCTCGACGACACGTCCACGTTCGGTTTCCTGGCCGGTCGTTGGGGTATCGCCGCTGGTCATGACCGAGGAAGGGACGCACATGACCGAGCGGGACGAGAGGCGTGACGGGCAGCGGACCGGGATACCGCAGGACGAAGAGGCCCGCAGCACCCGGGCGGCACAGGACGCCCACGGCGGCAGCATGGCGCCAGGGCTGGTCGACGACACTGGCCACCCTGTGGAGCAGGCCTCGGCCGACCGGTTGGCCGAGACCGAAGACGCTGACTGAGGCACGGACGGCGGGCCGGTCGGGAACAGTCTCGGTCAGCCCGCCGGCCGCACCTCGCCGGCCAGGTGCCCCGAGGTTGCGCCGGTCGTCGGACCGTTCGCCACCAGCGGCATCACCGTCTGCACATCTGGCAGTCGAGAACGCCACGCGCCGGAGTACCCGGTACTCCTTATCGCACCGGCAATGCCCTGGAATTGGGGCCGAAGGTCCTTCCGCTTCCGGCATGCGGCCCCGGGTGGTCGACCCCAGGTGGGCCTAACGTGGGCCCTGACAAGAAGAGATCTGTGAAGGGGACCACCGTGACCACGGTCGTATCCGAACTCCGTACGCTCGACGAACTCGACGACACCGAACTCGCCCGTCTGGACGCCTGGTGGCGGGCCAACAACTACCTGACCATCGGACAGATCTATTTACAGGGCAACCCGCTGCTGCGTGAGCCCCTGGCGCCTGAGCACATCAAGCCGCGCCTGCTCGGCCACTGGGGAACCAGCCCCGGCCTGTCGCTGATCTACGCGCACGTCTCCCGGCTGATCCGGCGTACCGGTCAGCAGGCGATCTACCTCGCCGGTCCGGGTCACGGCGGCCCGGCCCTGGTGGCCGCCGGCTATCTGGAAGGCACCTACAGCGAGATCTACCCGGACGTCAGCCAGGACGAGGCCGGGATGCTGCGCCTGTTCCGGCAGTTCTCCAGCCCCGGCGGCATCCCGTCGCACGTGTCGGTGACCACCCCCGGCTCCATCCACGAGGGCGGCGAGCTGGGCTACGTCCTCGTCCATGCGTTCGGCGCGGTCATGGACAACCCGGACCTGCTGGCCATCGCGGTGGTAGGCGACGGTGAGGCCGAGACCGGACCTCTTGAGGGCTCCTGGAAGGGCGTGTCCTTCCTCAACCCCGAGCGCGACGGCGCGGTCCTGCCGATCCTGCACCTCAACGACGCCAAGATCGCCGGTCCCACAGTGCTGGGGCGCAAGGATCCCGAGGAGGTACGCAGCCTGCTGCGTGGCCACGGTTACGACGTCATCGAGGTCGAGGGCTCCGACCTGCCCGGCATGCACCACCGCTTCGCCGCTGCCCTCGCCACTGCCTGGACGAGGATCCGCGACATTCAGACCGCCGCCCGTGACGGTTCCTGGGACGGAACCCGCCCGACCTGGCCGCTGATCATCCTGCGGTCGCCGAAGGGCTGGACCGGGCCGGACTCCGTCGACGGGATCACCGTCACCGGGACGTGGCGGTCACACCAGGTGCCGCTGTCCGGCGTCAAGGACAACCCGGAGCATCTCGCACTGCTCGAGCGCTGGCTCAAGTCGTACCGTCCGGAAGAGCTCTTCGATCCCTCCGGCGCGCCCGTGGCGATGATCCGGGAGCAGGCTCCCGACGGCGACCTACGGATGAGTGCCAGCCCGCATGCCAACGGCGGGGTGCTGACCCGGGATCTGGACCTGCCGGACTTCCGTTCCTACGCGATCGACGTGCCCCAGCCGGCGCAGCAGCGGGCCGAGTCGACGCGCAAGCTCGGCGAGATGATGCGCGACATCTACACCCGCAACGCCGACCGGTTCCGGTTGTTCTGTCCGGACGAGACAAACAGCAACCGGCTCGGCAGCGTCTTCGAGGTCTCCGACCGCGCCTTCATGGAGCGGGTGACGCCGGAGGATGTGGCGATCAGCCGCGACGGCCGGGTCATGGAGGTGCTCAGCGAGCACAACTGCCACGGTTGGCTGGAGGGCTACAACCTGACCGGCCGGCACGGCATGTTCGCCACGTACGAGGCATTCGCCATGGTCAGCGCCTCGCAGACCGTGCAGCACGGCAAGTGGTTGCAGGAGGCCAAGCACCTGCCGTGGCGCGAGAAGGTGCCAAGCCTCAACGTGCTGCTCACCTCGACGGCGTGGCGCAACGACCACAACGGCTTCTCCCACCAGGGGCCGGGCCTGATCCAGGTGGTGCTCACCCAGCGCGGCGACGTCGCCCGGGTCTACCTGCCGCCGGACGCCAACACCCTGCTGTCGGTGGCCGACCACTGCTTCCGGTCGCGGTCGTACATCAACCTCATCGTGATCGACAAGCAGCCGCAGTTGCAGTACCTCTCCATGGACGAGGCGATCGAACACTGCGCCCGTGGCGCGGGGACCTGGGAGTGGGCCGGCACCGACGACGGCACCAGCGACCCCGACATCGTCCTCGCCTGCGCCGGCGACGTCGTCACAATGGAGACGGTCGCGGCGGCACAGATCCTGCGCGACAGGCTGCCCGGCCTCAAGGTCCGCGTGGTCAACGTGGTCAACCTGATGACCCTGGTCCGGCCCAAGGACCACCCGCACGGCATGAGCGAGACCCTGTTCACCGAGCTGTTCACCGACGACGTCGACGTGGTGTTCTCCTTCCACGGCTACCCCGGCGCGATCCACCAGCTCATACACGGTCGCCCGGACGCGGACCGGTTCCGGGTCCGCGGCTTCATCGAGCAGGGTACGACCACCACCCCGTTCGACATGACAGTGCGCAACAAGGCATCGCGGTACCACCTCGTGATGGACGCCATCAACAACGCCAAGCGCCTCCCGCGCGGCGCCGCCGACCTCAAGGCGTGGTGCCAGAGTCAGCTCGACCGCCACGAGACGTACGTGGTGGAGCACCTGGAGGACATGCCCGAGGTCCGCGACTGGGCCCTCGGCGACTGGGCCGCACGCGGCTGAGATTGGAGGTCCCGGACGGGTCCCGCCCGTCCGGGACCTCCGGCCCTTAACTGCAGGGTCGTCACTCGGCGAGGCTGGGAGGAGATGAAGGAGGGGCCATGGCCACCACATCCCACGAAGCCTGGCGCGGGTTCCGCGGCACCGACTGGCGCGACACGATCGACGTCGGCGGGTTCGTCCACGACAACGTCGAGCCGTACACCGGCGGGTCGGAGTTCCTGACCGGGCCGACGCCCCGTACCGAACGGATCTGGCGGCAGCTTCAGCAGATGTTCGTCGAGGAGCGCCGTCGCGGGGTCTACGACGTGGATGCCCACACCCCCTCCACGATCACCTCGCACGAGCCGGGCTACCTCGACCGGGACCACGAGCTCATCGTCGGCCTGCAGACCAGCGCGCCGCTGCGCCGCGCGATCATGCCCAACGGCGGGCTGCGGATGGTGGAGGCCGGTCTCAGGGCGTACGGCTTCACCCCCGACCCGGCCGTACAGACGATCTTCAGCCGGTACCGCAAGACGCACAACGACGGCGTCTTCGACGCCTACCCGGCCGACGTGAAGGCCGCCCGCCGCTCGCACATCATCACCGGGCTGCCCGACGCGTACGGCCGTGGTCGGATCATCGGTGACTACCGGCGCGTCGCGCTGTACGGCGTGGACCGCCTGATCGCCGAACGCCGGGCCGTCAAGGCGTCGCTCGACGCTCAGCTGTCGTCGGAGGACGTGATCCGCGACCGTGAGGAGCTGGCCGAGCAGATTCGGGCGCTGGACGAGCTGCGATCCATGGCCGGCCAGTACGGTTGCGACATCTCCGGTCCGGCGAGCACCGGCCGCGAGGCGATCCAGTGGCTGTACTTCGCCTACCTGGCTGCCACCAAGGAACAGAACGGCGCGGCGATGTCGCTGGGCCGAACCGCCACGTTCGTCGACACCTACCTTGAGCGCGACATCGCCGAAGGCCTGCTCACCGAGCAGGAGGCGCAGGAACTCGTCGACGACTTCGTCATCAAGCTGCGGATCATCCGGTTCCTGCGCACACCGGAGTACGACCAGTTGTTCTCCGGCGACCCGACCTGGGTGACCGAGGCGCTCGGCGGGATCGGCCGCGACGGCCGCCCGCTTGTCACCCGCACGAGCTTCCGCTACCTGCAGACCCTGTACAACCTGGGTCCCGCCCCGGAGCCGAACCTGACGGTGCTGTGGTCGCCGGCGCTGCCCGAGGGGTTCAAGCGGTTCTGCGCCCAGGTCTCGATCGACACGAGCGCCATCCAGTACGAGAACGACGACCTGATCCGGCAGGCGTACAGCGACGACACCGCCATCGCCTGCTGCGTGTCGGCCATGCGGGTGGGCAAGGACATGCAGTTCTTCGGCGCCCGCGCCAACCTCGCCAAGGCCCTGTTGTACGCGATCAACGGCGGCCGCGACGAGATGACCGGCGAGCAGGTCTTCGTCGCCGAGCCGATCACCGACGACGTGCTCGACTTCGACGGGGTCATGGCCGCGTACGACCAGACGCTCGACTGGCTGGCCGAGACCTACGTCGACGCCCTCAACGTCATCCACTACATGCACGACAAGTACGCCTACGAGCGCATCGAGATGGCACTGCACGACTACCCTGTGCGCCGCTTCCTCGCCACAGGCATCGCCGGCCTGTCGGTCGCCGTGGACAGCCTGAGCGCCATCAAGCACGCCCACGTCAAGGTGCTGCGCGACGAGTTCGGCCTGGCCGTCGACTACGCCGTGGACGGCGACTTCCCGACGTACGGCAACAACGACGACCGCGCCGACGCGATTGCCGTTGACCTGGTCGAACGATTCATGGCCAAGATCCAGCGGCAGCCCACCTACCGGGGCGCCGAGCCGTCGCTCTCGGTTCTCACGATCACCTCGAATGTGGTCTACGGCAAACACACAGGCAACACGCCCGATGGTCGGCGCGCGGGTGAACCGTTCGCTCCGGGCGCGAACCCGATGAACGGCCGTGACACGCACGGCATGGTCGCCGCCGCGCTGTCGGTCGCCAAGCTGCCGTACAGCAGCGCGCGCGACGGCATCTCGCTGACGATCACCGTCACCCCCGACGGCCTCGGCCACACCCGTGACGAACGGATCACCAACCTCGCCGGAGTGCTCGACGGCTACACCGACAGCGACGGCTTCCACATGAACGTCAACGTGCTGGACAGGGCGACTCTCGAGGACGCCATGGCCCACCCGGAGAAGTACCCGCAGCTGACCATCCGGGTCTCCGGGTACGCGGTGAACTTCGTCAAGCTCACTCCTGAGCAGCAACGCGACGTCATCTTCCGGACCTTCCACGGATCGCTGTGATGGCCGCCGCCGTCACGACGCAGGTGACCGGCTCGCTCCACTCCTTCGACATCTCCACTGGAGTGGACGGGCCGGGCACCCGGTTCGTCGCGTTCCTGGCGGGCTGCCCGCTGCGCTGCCTCTACTGCCACAGCCCTGACACCCAGTACCGCCGTTACGGCCGACCCACAGCCGTCAACGACCTGCTCACCGAGATCCGCCGCTACGAACGCTTCCTGAAGGTCGCGCACGGCGGCGTCACGGTGAGCGGCGGCGAGCCGCTGCAACAGCCCGCCTTCACCCGCGAGGTGCTGCGAGGCTGCAAGGAGATGGGGCTGCACACCGCCCTGGACACCAGCGGCCTGCTCGGCGACCGTGCCGACGACGCGCTGCTCGACGCCACCGACCTGGTGCTGCTCGACATCAAGTCCGGCGACCCGGCCACGTACCGGACCGTGACCCGCACCGGGAGGCTGACGCCGACAGTGCGGTTCGCGCACCGCCTGGCCGACCGAGGTACGCCGATCTGGGTCCGCTTCGTCCTTGTGCCCGGTCTCACCGACGACTCCCGCAACGTCGACGCTGTCGCGTCCATCGCGGCAGGCCTGCCCACCGTCGAACGCGTCGAGGTCCTGCCCTTCCACCGGCTCGGCGCTCAGAAGTACGCCGCCCTCGGCCTGCCGTTCCCGCTGGAGGGCACGCCGCCGCCGGATGAGGCGCTGCTGCGTCGGGTCCGTGGCCAGTTCCACGATCACGGGCTGACGGCGTACTGACCGCTTACCGGCCGGGACCTGCCTTTCACCTCGCCGGGCACGGCACTCCTACCGCGCCGAACTCTTGATGCCGGGGCGAGGTGGAGACCCAAGCCGGCACCGCAGGCGGCGATCACCGACGACCGCGGGCCATCCACTGCCAGATGTGGGTGCCGTTAAGGCTCGGGTCGTTGCGGGCCACGTAGATCCAGGACCAGTGGCCGGGGAACTGGTAGCCGTTCCATACGACGTGGTCGTACAGGGTGATCAGTGATCCCGGGATGAGGTTGTGGGCGTGGATCGTGTTGGACTCGGGCGGCACGGTGTCGTCGTCGCGTGAGGTGACCAGCCAGGTCGGGGTGTTGATTCCCGCCAGCTCCGCGTCGGTGATCAGCGGCGGGCCCCCTCCGCCGAGCGGCTCGACGACGCCGCAGATCGGCACCGACGCGGCGAACAGGTCGGGATAGGCGACGGTCATCTCCAGGGACATGTAGCCGCCGTTGCTGCAACCGGCCACGTAGATCCGGTCGGGGTCGACACGCTTGCGGCGTACGAGGTCCTCGACGATTTCGCGGATCAGCGGGGCGAACCGGGGGCCGTCCTCCATCCAGTAGGAGGTGCTCTGCGGAGCGACGACGTACGCGCCGGAGAAGATCCGTTGAGCCTCCGGGGTGGCGAAGCCCAGCGCGCCGCGGTTGGCGCGCAGCGTGGTCTCGTTGTCGTAGTAGTCGTCCGGCAGTGAGGCACCTTCGCCGCCGCCGTGCAGCCACAGGATCAGCGGCAGCCGACCGTGGCGGGGCGAGCGCTCCGGGGAGTACAACCGGTACTTCATACCCGAGCGCGAGACGTGGTGGCTGAAGGCGTCCACCTCGGGGTTCGACAGCCGCCCCTGCACGAAGCGGGTGATGGTGACCGGCGGGCCGTGACGCCGGACGAGCGGTGTGTTCTGCGTGATGGTGTAGACGAGGTCCAGCTGGACGTTGCGGCCCCTGCTCAGGATGTAGCCGAGGGTCCCACCGCCCGGTTGGCCTTCGGCGTGGCTCAGCTCCAGCACGATGTTTCCGTGCCTGTCGAGCCGGGCCGCCGTCACCGTGCGGTCCAGGTCGTACTCGCTGAAGATCAGATCGCCGGGAGCGATCGGGATCGGGCTGGTGGCCTTTGCATGCACGGTGAACGTGCCGGGTGTGAGCCCGGCGGCGTCGATCGACCCGAGTCGGCCGGTGTGGAGCGTGACCGACGTGACCTGCTCACCGCCGTCGAGTGTTCTCGCGTCGAGGGTGAAGCTCACGCTTGTGGGGCGGTGGCCACCGGCGTGGGCGGCGGCGCCGGGCAGCGCCAGGCCGACGGCGGCACCGGCGCCACCTGCCAGGACGGTGCGGCGAGTGACAGACGTTGACATACGGCCCCCGACACCTTGTTACGTAGACGTTTGTCGATAGTTTCAACCTAGTGTCGGCGAGATCCGCTGGCAACCGCCGCCGCCACAGGTGATCAGGGCACGTGCCGAGTGCGGGTCGTTGGTGCCCGGTCGACCTTCGGGCACACCGCTATCGAGAAGGCTGTACGTCCAACGGCGCCGTGATCGCGAAGTTCCTGTCGACCGCGTCAACCAGAGCGGTCCCCCGCTGCTCCAGTCCGACTCGTGCGGCCCATCCGCTGAGGGCGTCGAGAAAGCCGACCAGGTCCCGCTGCGCGCCGGCCAGCAGCCCGGGTAGCGCACGGTGTGGCAGGTCGATGTGGACGCCTGCCCACCGGCCGTGATGCCGGTTCGGGCCGCCGTCCTGCCACACCCGCAGATCGTCGCCGACGACCTCGACCTCCGAAGCCGGGTCATGTCCCAGCCACGGCGAACCGCCGATCGACACCTGAGCCCAGTCCCGCCAGTCCTTGAGCCCGGCACAGCAGCCCGGCGACCTGCCGCACCTCACGACCCGGATCCCGGGCCAGCAGTTCGGTCAGGACGTCCTCCGGCGAGCGGCCCTCGACGAGCAACGGCAGCCCGTCGTACGCCAGAACGGGTTGGGGGTGGTCTGGGTCGCCACCGCTCCGCCGCCGGATTGGACGTGTGCGACGAGCTTGTCGACCGCAGGTCGAGCCGTCAGGGCCGCAACCCCGAGCTGACCGGTACGCGGACACCGCGCGGCGATCGAGACAGTCACGGTCGGCACGTACCCGCACTGACGCCCGGCGTACCGAAGCACGCTCGACAGCTGTCACCGCGACCGGCAGTGGGGCGTCACGTGAGCAGGCGACGGCGATAGCCCTCGGCCACCGCCGAAGCTCGATCACGAACGCCAAGTTTGTCGTAGATGTGCTGCAGATGGGTCTTGATGCTCGCTTCGCCGATGAACAATGCTGTAGCGGCCTCTCGATTCGAATGGCCGTTCGCGACCAGTTGCAGCACCTGCTTCTCTCGGTCCGTCAGTGTGCCGGCGCTGGGCCTCCGGACCTGCCCCATAAGGTGCTGCGTCACCGACGGCGCGAGCACCGATTCTCCACGCGCGGCTGCCCGGACGGCTCGCATGAGTTCGTCGGGCAGCGCGTCCTTCAGGAGATATCCGATCGCACCCGCCTGGATCGCCGGCAGTACGTCGCTTTCACTGTCGAAGGTGGTCAGGATCAGCACCCGGGCAGTCGGGGCCCGCTCGCGCAGGGTTGCGGTCGCGGCGACGCCGTCCATCCTCGGCATCCGAAGGTCCATGAGCACGACATCCGCTGCCAGCAGCTTCGCACGCTCGATGCCCTCGGCGCCGTCCCCGGCCTCACCGACCACGACGATGTCCTCGACACCCGCGAAGGTGTCGCGAAGACCGCCCCTCACGATCGGATGGTCGTCGACGATCAATAACCGTGCTCAATCCCCCATAACCGCATCCGCTGGGCCAGCAACGCCCGGCCACCTGGTCTACCTCAATGAGCAGCCGTACGGCAGTGTGTCCTAACCCGGCCGCTGCTGAAGCTGCTGGAGACCGATGACGCGAAGCAGGTCGAGCTTCTGCTCGTCCTCGGAGTCCGGTACGGCCGTCATCATCACGATCGTCTGGTCACCGGGGCCGCCGGTGAACGTGTCGCAGTCCACGACGATGTCCCCCACCAGCTCCGTGTGCAGGGTTTTGCGGCTGGTGCGTAGTTCTCCGACCGTCCCGGCTTTCCAGCGGCGCGCGAAATCGGGGGAAGCCTTGAGCAGACGATCGATCAGCTGGGGGATGTCTGGATCGTCCGGGTAGCGGCCGGCCGCGGTGCGCAGGTGACCGACGAGGTCTCGCGCGTACGCCTCATCGTCCTCGGGGGTGTGCGTCACGGGGATGGAGCCGGCGAAATACATCCAGGTGACATTGCGCTCCAGCCGGGTCTGGCTGGACGGGTCCCCGAACAGGGCTGCCCAGAGCGGATTCCACAGCACCAGTTCACCGATCGCGGTATGCACCGCCACCGCCACCGGGGCGTTGCGGAACCGGTCCACCATCCGCTGCGCGCTCGCAGTCACCTGTCTGGGCACCAACCCGGTCGGCGGTACGGCCGCACCCCCGACCCGGAACAGGTGGTCGCGTTCCAGGTCGTTCAAGCGCAGCGCCCGGGCCAGCGAGGCCAGCAGTTGCGGCGAGGGGTTACGGGCCCGGCCCTGCTCCAAGCGGACGATGTAGTCCACGCTCACCCTGGCGAGCTGGGCCAGCTCCTCACGACGCAGCCCGGGAGCGCGACGGCCGAGGCCTGGGGGCAGGCCCACATCCTCCGGGCGTACCCGGTCCCGCCATGCTCGAAGAACCTGCGCGAACTCATCCACGTCATCCATGATGCCCGGCACTCAGCGCAGTGGGTGGTACTGCTGGTCCCACCGTCGAACAGGGCCTGCCGGTCAGTCCGTCGGCGGCGCACATTGGGTGGCATGACCACAACCTTGGTGACCGGGGCCAACAAGGGCCTCGGTCTGGAAACGACCCGCCGCCTGATCGCCGCCGGCCACACCGTCTACGCCGGAATGCGTGACCTGGCCTCCGGCGAAGCCGCCCGCAACCTCGGAGCCATCGCGGTTCAGCTCGACGTCACCGACCAGGCCAGCGTCGACAAGGCGATAGGGTCGCTGCCCGAACTCGACGTTCTGATCAACAACGCGGCCGTCGTGGGTCCATCGTGGGGCCTCGACGACCTGGACGTCGACGCGATGCGCGTGGCCTTCGAGACCAACGTCTACGGCGTCGTACGGGTCACCCAGGCCGCCCTGCCCCTGCTGCGGCAGTCGTGCGCGTCGGTGATCGTCAACGTCGCCTCCGGACTCGGCTTCCCCCGCGCCCTACTGGACCCCGAGGACGACTCCTTCAACGGATACATGATTCCGTACGCCAGCTCGAAAGCCGCCGTACTCGCACTCACCGTCCAGTACGCCAAGAACCTGCCCGGAATGCGGATCAACGCCTCCGACCCTGGCTACACCGCCACCGACCTCAACAGTCACAAGGGGCACCAAACCGTCACCGAAGGCACCGACGCCACGGTCGCCCTGGCCCTGGTTGGCCCCGACGGTCCGACCGGTGAATACCACAACCGCCAGGGCCGGATCACCTACTGAACGAAAGGAATGATTGCAGTGACCGACAACGATATGCGTGACTGGTGCCTGCGGTACATCACGACGCTCAACGCCCATGAGATCGACCGTATGGACGAGTTCATCGCCGACGAGGTCATGCTGAACGGCGAACCCGGAAGCCGGGACGATGTCCTCGCCGACATGCGGTCCATCATCAACGCCGTTCCAGATATGCGCTGGGAGGTTCAAGAGCTGCTGTTCGACCGCGACCGCATCGCCGCACGCGTGGTCAACACCGGCACCCCTGTGAAGGAGTGGCTCGGCGTCGCTCCGACCGGCAAGTCGTTCGAGATAGTCGAGTACGCGATCTACAAGGTCAGCAACGGCCGATTCGCGCAGATGACCAACCTCCACGACTCAGCCGATGTGCGCCGGCAGCTGACCGCCTGATTGCAGGCGGACAGCGTAAGGGAAGGTGTGTCGATTTCCGTGTTCAGGCCTGTGGTGTGGTCGAAATTCTTCGATGGGTGATCCGGTCGCCGTAGGCGAGGGTCAGGACGTTGAGGGCCTTGGTCCGACCGCAGACCCGCCGGTGACGCGCCTTCCGTCTCTGCTGGAAGACGAGGCACAGGACCTCATCGCGGCCTGCTCGGTCGGGAAGCGCCCGCACCTGCGGGCGGCTTGCCGGAACCCCTGCGTCGAGGCTCCCGAGAATGTCGGTGGCGTAGAAGACGTTGCAGGCCTCGTGGTCGTGGTCCAAGAACGGCACGCTGCGGCCACGGGGTGCGCCCCAGCCGGATCGAGGCCAGGTGCTGGTCGCCGAACTCGGCGGCGAAAGCCTCGTACCGGGCCTCGGCGGTGGGGACGTTGTAGATCCCCCTCAACGCGGGGTGATCTTCTGCCAGTCCTTGCGGTTGATATAGCGCAGCGATGCAATCATGGACGACCTGCGCACATCATTCATGCACCGTCCAGCCGCCTGCGAGGACCGCTTACTGACATGCCTTTCGACTTATTCTCGAAGCTTCCGCAGCGCTTCTCGTGAGAGAATGTCAGCTTGGCGGGTCGCTTCGGGGATCCGATATCGGCGGCTCAGTGTCAGCGTCAAGTCGGTAGCTTGATCCAGGCTAATTCGATGTCCAACAGATACGAATACGGGCCTAATTCCTGTCTGCGTACGAAGCACGCGTCCGAGTGTTTCGCCATCCTCAGCAAGCGGCGACCATCCACCTCGTCGCTCCCCAGGTTCCGAGAACGTCCCGACAAAAGGCGACTTCGCCACTCCAAATGACGGCAGTCCAGTCAACACGCCCATGTGACTGGCTAATCCAAACCTTCTCGGATGGGCTATACCATAGCCATCACAAACGAGCACGTCGGGCTGACAGGCAAGGTTTTCAAGAGCCTCCAGGAGGATCGGCACTTCGCGAAACGCCAGCAACCCCGGAACATACGGGAAGTGCACGTCCCCATGAACGACGGAAATCTCCCTCACTTCCAGGGTCCGCGATTCCATCACGATGGCCACGGCCGCGACTCGGCGGGTTCCGGCTTCGTAAGAGACGTCCAAGCCGGCCACCAATTCGGGCATAGTGGCCAAACTATTAGCAATGTCGACCTTACTGCGTAACGCCATCTGCTGGCGTAGAGCTTCAGATATGTCCGGAGCTGACGACACATTGCCGTCTGCTCCCAGACCGGTTCCCGGATCCTCGGATTCGCTAGCCACCGTACTCACGGAGACATCGTAGCTGCGAGAAGCTGGGATCATCTTCGGAGATCTCATGGTGATCCACAACTTTCCTTGAAAGTCATATCGAATGAGCACACCGTGTTCGTGGGTCATCTCCGAGGCCAGAGATCGGTCCTCACGGAACTCCCGCGTACTGCCGTGGCGTGCATTCGCCTTGCAGTTCGCTTTACCCAGGCCGAACGAAAACGAGCCGAAGTTGATCTTCAAGCGACCCAACAGACAGAGCCGCGCCGGATGAGCCGCTCCCCAGATCGCCGACCCTGGTCCGAGCGCTCAGCGACATCGCCGCCGTGCTGCGCGACGCCGACCCCGACGACAAAGCCGAGGTCTACCGGCAACTCGGACTCCGGCTGACCACCAGCCCGAAACGCAAACGGTGCGCACTGAAGTCGATCTCAGCGCGCACCGTGGAGCAATGGTTTGTGCCCGAGGGGCGACGTCGACCACAAGTCCATGATCGTCGTTTATGGCGACCTTCAGCTCACGCCTAGATGACCCCGTCAGGCCTGCTGGTCCGGGTTGACGGACATCACCCGACCAGGCAAGGTGCGCGCACTCCGGGCCTGCCCGTGCGGCGCAAGCTCCTCAGAACCGGTCCCGGGTTCCGAGCAGGGCGTTGTGTGGGGCGCGGCGCCATGGCGCGAGCTCAGCGTCGACCTCGGCCCAACGAATGTCGTCAACGCAGAGAACTCCGTCGATGCCAGGCAGGGCCTCGACCAGCCTCATCCGCTGATCTTCGCCCGGGTGGGACCTCCACAGGTCGGTGGTCCGCCGGCTGAGCTGACGAGCTAGTGCCGTGACCACGAACGTTGACGGTGTTGGGGTCAGGCTGCTCGGGTGGTGGGTTGGCCCCAGCAGCCAGGAGGAGGACAGCACGCGCCCTAATGGATCAGTGCTCATCCCGAGCGGCATCCAACGCTCGAACGGCACGACACCCCATCAACGGTCAAGCCTCCCCGGGACACCGACGGGGGCACGGTCTCGGTGCAGGACTCAACGTCCAGGGTCCAAGAGTGCTCACCCGCCAGCGGCTACCGTCCGAGTCTCCCGCAGCAACATCATTAAGCAACGCCGCCCGGATCCCGGTAAAGCCCATTAGGGTCCAGGCTGGCCATCCCCATCTCGTTGAACCGGTGGATGACCTGCCGGATCGTGTCCTCATCGGCCTGGACGAGACGGGCGATGGCCGGCACCATGTTCCCGCCGGCCGAGGCGAGCACGACCATCGACCGTCGCAGTCGGATCGGGGAACCGGTTCCCCGGCGGGTGATTCTGAGCAGCTGCTGACCTTCCTGATCACTCAGCCGCCGCACACGTACAAGATCTGCCACCGCCACAGCCTGACCGGCACAACGCCGCCCGGCCGACAGGCCGCGCGGCGTGTCAACCAACCCCGTGAACGTTCGTGGTCATGGCACTAGTGCCTCGTCTTTGAACGTTGATCGTGTAATCCGTTGGTTCTGAGGATGTGTCGGGCAGGCTGTCTCCCATCGTTTCTGGTCTGGGAGGTGGTGG